>CAMNYG010000103.1 GCA_946570335.1 uncultured Dietzia sp.
CCGAGGCGGGCACCGTCCACATCGGAGGCGACGCACGCGCGATCGCGATCGCCGAACGAGAGGTCGCCGCCGGTCGCCACGCCGACCGGCCCGTGGTCCTGGTCTCCCAGCCCTCGGTCACCGACCCTGCTCGCATCGCTGCTGACGGAAGACGGCCACTCTGGGCGTACACGCACGTGCCGGCCTTCTCCGATCGGGACCTGACGGAACAGGTGCTCGACGCGTTGGCGGAGGTCGCCCCGGGAGTTCGGGATCTGGTGGTGGCCACACACTGCACGCCCGCCGCCCGGATGGCCGAGCACAACGCCAACTACACCGGCGGGGACATCGCCGGAGGGCGTGTCGATCTACGTGGACTCATCGCCCGCCCCGTCCCCCGACTCGATCCTTTCGCCACCGGCGTCCCGGGACTCTGGCACGCCTCCGGGTCCACGCCACCCGGCCCTGGCGTCCACGGCATGGCCGGACGTCACGTGGCCAGACGCATCCTGCGGGCCTGAGATCGTCGCCTGCCCGAGGGACGTCACTGGTAGGAGACGAACCACGGCCGCGGCTCGACCGCCATGGTCTGCGCCGGCGTGAAGGTGGGGGTGTCCTCGTCGTAGAAATTCTTCCACGCCATCCAGATGTCCGGCGACAACCCCTTCCTCAGGGAATCCCACGTCTCCATTTTGAGATCGGGGGTGCCGTGGCCGTCCGCGTGGAGCGAGATCGCCAGCTCGGGACGGGAGGTGTCGATCTGGTCCCGGTCGGTGATCATCGCGGTGCTGAACTGGTGGAGGATGAGCAGCTTCTGCGGACCGCCGGAGTCCCGGGTGAGGTCGGCGAGCCAGTCGATCACGCGGTTGATCTCGTCGGCGTCGACCGAACCGATCTGGGCGCCGGGCTGCTGCCCCGGTTGAAGCTTCCATTCCGGGTCGAGTGCCAGCCCCACGTCGGGGCGCTTGAGCAGTTCCTCGAAGACCGTGGCCTGGTCGACCATGTCCGCCATCCCGGGCTGTAGGTCGATCACGGCGTAGCCGCCCGCCTCGGCGATCGCATCGACCAGCGGCAGCAGTTTCTCGGGGGCCCACTCGTTGGTGAAGTTCCCGTCGTCGCCGGGAGCTGCCGAGGCGACCGTGCCAATGATCTCGAACGCCGGGATCACCGGCTGAGGCGAGAACGACTGATACTGCTCGACCAGGCCCTGCACCAGGGCCACGCTCTCCTCCGGCCCCTGCTCTCCGAGGACGCCGAGGGCCGGGGTGACCGGCGAGCCGTACGCGGCCACGAAACGTCGGCCGGGGAATACCAGCTGCCCGCCACCCGGGAGCTCGGGGACGGTGACGGCCTGCTCGATACGCTCTTCCAGAGTCTCGCGGGCGCCCCACCCCGGCCCCAGTGCGAAGACGGTTTCGGCCTCCCGCACCGCGTCGACCCCGGAGCCGTCCACCCGTGGGTCCGGCAGTGCCAGGTGCGTCACCGCACCACCGATCGCCACGGCTGTCGCGATCGCGGCGACCGGGGTGTCCTCGCTGACCAGGATCCGTGGCGCGTCGTCCCCCTCCCACACCGGTGAGCCTGCCTCGAAAGCGTCGGTACGGGCCCCCGTACCGGCACCGGCGGTGAACTCGCCGACCGCCATCAGTTCGGGCGAGCCGGGCTCCTGCCGGGCGGTCACATCGTCGAGGTCGTCGGCGTCGACCTCGACCTCGGAGTCGAACTCCACGCCGATCAGGTCTGCCAGCTCCTCTGGATCCGCCGGGGCGTCGACCACCTCACCCTCGTCGGGTTCGAACGTCACCTGGCCCACCCGGAGCACCCGCTCCACGCCGAGCCGCGAGATCTCCTCGGCCAGATCCGCATCCCCGCCGGCAACGGCGGTGAACATCGGAGCGCGTAGCCCCACCGCCACCGAGGCGGCGCGGGCCTGCGCCGCCTCGTCCGGGGCGGAGACGACGACCACTGGCGAGGCGGTGAGCAGCAGCTGCGCCGTCTCGACGCCGGAACCGTCTTCTTCCGCGGCCACTCCCACCTGACCGGAGCCGTCGACTCCCCGGACGCCCGCGTCGTCGGAGCCGCAGGCAACACCGCCGAGAGCCAGGCAGACAGCGAGGACCGCCGTGGCCACACCTCTGTTGACGTGGCGCACGGCGGTCCTCATTTCCGAGACTGGGGTAGATCCCGACGGACACTACAGGCGTATCACCGGGGTTAGCACCCCGACGCTCAGGCGGTCTCCGTGATGGGCCGGTCGACCCAGCTCATGAGATCGCGCAGCTTCTGGCCTGTGACCTCGATCGGGTGCTCGGCGTTCTGCTTGCGCAGGGCCTCGAGTTCCTTGTTGCCACCCTCGACGTTCGCCACGAGACGCTTGGTGAACTCGCCGTTCTGGATGTCGGCGAGGATCTCCTTCATCCGCTCCTTGGTGCCGGCGTCGATGACGCGCGGGCCGGAGAGGTAACCGCCGAACTCCGCGGTGTCGGACACCGAGTAGTTCATGCGGGCGATGCCACCCTCGTACATCAGGTCCACGATGAGCTTGAGCTCGTGGAGCACTTCGAAGTACGCGAGCTCGGGCTCGTAGCCGGCCTCGACCATGACCTCGAAGCCGGTCTTGACGAGCTCCTCGGTGCCACCGCAGAGCACAGCCTGCTCACCGAACAGATCGGTCTCGGTCTCGTCCTTGAACGTGGTCTTGATGACGCCGGCACGGGTGCCACCGATCGCCTTGGCGTAGGACAGCGCGAGCGCCTCGCCCTCACCCTTGGGATCCTGCTCGACGGCGATGAGCGCAGGGACGCCCTTGCCGTCGACGAACTGACGGCGCACCAGGTGGCCCGGGCCCTTCGGTGCGACCATCGCGATGGTGATGTTGTCGGCCGGCTTGATCAGCCCGAAGTGGACGTTCAGGCCGTGGCCGAAGAACAGCGCGTCGCCGTCGTTCAGGTTGGGCTCGATGTCCTCGGTGAAGATCTGCGCCTGCGAGGTGTCCGGGGCCAGCAGCATGACCACGTCGGCCCACTTGGCGGCCTCGGCCGCGGTCATGACCGTCAGGCCGGCCTCCTCGGCCTTGGCGCGGGACCTGGAGCCCTCGCGCAGGCCGATGACGACCTCGACCCCGGAGTCGCGCAGGCTCAGCGAGTGGGCGTGGCCCTGCGAGCCGTAGCCGATGACGGCGACCTTGCGGCCCTGGATCAGCGACAGGTCAGCCGCGTCGTCGTAGAACATCTCCACTGCCATGGTGGATTCCCTTCTTGAGGTTGGTGATAGAAGTCGAGACTATCGAGTGGTGGTGATGGACTTGGGGCCGCGTCCCAGCGCGACCATGCCGGACTGCACGATCTCCCGGATCCCGTAGCCGTCGAGCATCCGCAGGAGCGCGTCGAGTTTGTCCGGGGTGCCCGTGGCCTCGAGGGTCACCGACTCCGGTGCGACATCCACCACATGAGCGCGGAACAGGCTGGCGATCTCCACGATCTGGCCACGGTTCGTCGCGTCGGCGCGGACCTTGACCAGCGTCAGTTCCCGGGCCACCGATCCTGCCGGATCCTGCTCGACGATCTTGATGACGTTGACGAGCTTGTTGAGCTGCTTGGTCACCTGCTCGAGCGGAAAATCCTCGACGTTGACGACGATCGTCATGCGCGACAGACCGTCGGTCTCCGTCGGGCCGACGGCCAGCGACTCGATATTGAATCCGCGTCGGGAGAAGAGCGACGCCACGCGCGCGAGCACGCCCGGCTTGTCCTCCACCAGAACGCTCAGGGTGTGGGAGCGAGCGGTCACTGGTCCTCCTCCTGTCCGGCGAGCACAGCGGCATCGATCCGCTCGGTCACCTCGTGGATCTCCGCCGGCTCGTCCGCAGCGGAATCGGCGTCGTCGAACAGCGGCCGGATGTCACGGGCCGCCAGGATCTCGTCATTGGATGTTCCGGGCGCGACCATCGGCCACACCTGGGCGTCCTTGCCGACGATGAAGTCGATGAGCACCGGCCGGTCGTTGATCTCCCGGGCCCGGGCTATCACCTCGTCCACGTCCTCTGCACGCTCGCAGCGCAGCGCGACACACCCCATGGCCTCGCCGAGTTTGACGAAGTCCGGGATGTGCTTCGAGTGGGTCGACAGGTCGGTCTGCGAGTAACGCTGCTCGTAGAACAGTGTCTGCCACTGCCGGACCATGCCCAGATTGCCGTTGTTGATCAGGGCGACCTTAATGGGCGCGCCCTCGATCGCACAGGTGGCCAGCTCCTGATTGGTCATCTGGAAACAGCCGTCACCGTCGATGGACCACACCTCGGCATCCGGGCGGCCGAACTTGGCACCCATCGCTGCCGGGATCGAGTAACCCATGGTCCCGAGCCCGCCCGAGTTGAGCCACGTGCGCGGCTTCTCGTACTGGACGAACTGGGCGGCCCACATCTGGTGCTGGCCGACACCCGCACAGTAGATGGCGTCCGGTCCGGCGGCGGCACTGAGTCGCTCGATGACGTACTCGGGCGACAGCGAACCGTCGGACTGCGGACCGTAACCGAGCGGGTACTCACCGCGGATCTCATCAAGCTGCGCGACCCAGGTATCGGGCTCGGTCAGCGATCCCGAGTCGCGCTCACCACGGAGGGTCTCGACGAGCTCGACCAGAACCTCCCTGATGTCGCCGACGATCGGCACGTCCACGGCACGGTTCTTGCCGATCTCGGCCGGGTCGATGTCCGCGTGGATGACCTTGGCGTCCGGGGCGAACGTGTCGAGACGTCCGGTCACCCGGTCATCGAACCGCGCTCCGAGCGTGATGAGCAGGTCAGAGCGCTGCAGGGCCGCAACCGCGGCGACCGTGCCGTGCATGCCGGGCATGCCGTAGTGGAGACGGTGGGAGTCGGGGAACGCGCCCCGGGCCATCAACGTGGTGACCAGCGGGATACCCGTCAGCTCGGCGAGTTCCATGAGCTCAGCTGATGCATCGGCCTTGATGACGCCGCCACCCACGTAGAGGACCGGACGCTCGGACTTGGCGATCATCCGGGCGGCCTCACGGATCTGCTTGCCGTGCGGCTTGGTGACCGGGCGGTAGCCGGGAAGCTTCATCTCCGGCGGCCACGAGAAGGTCATCTCGTTCTGCAGTGCGTCCTTGGGGATGTCCACGAGCACCGCACCCGGGCGGCCGGACTGTGCGATGTGGAAGGCTTCGGCGATTATCCGCGGGATGTCGTCACCGTGCGAGACCAGGAAATTGTGCTTGGTGATCGGCATCGTGATGCCGGAGATGTCGGCCTCCTGGAACCCGTCGGTGCCGATCAGTCCGGTACCGACCTGGCCGGTGATGGCCACGACGGGGACCGAGTCCATCTGTGCGTCGGCGAGCGGGGTCACCAGGTTGGTGGCGCCGGGTCCGGAGGTGGCCATGCAGACACCGACCTTGCCGGTGGCCTGCGCGTACCCGGTCGCCGCGTGCCCGGCGCCCTGTTCGTGACGGACGAGAACGTGCCGGACTTTGGCCGAGTCGTAGAGCGGGTCATAGACCGGCAGGATGGCCCCGCCGGGGATCCCGAAGACGACCTCGGCGCCGATCTCCTCGAGAGACCGGACCACGGCCTGGGCTCCCGTCATGCGCTCAGGGGCCGTGGACCGGGCCTTGTGCTCTGTGCTCGGACGAGGTCCGGGCTGTGCCGTTGGTGCGCTCACTTCAACTATCCTTCATGCTGGTCGTGGAGCAGTGGATTGTCGCCCTCCGCGGCCCGGTCGGCCCGCGGGTACCCGGCAACAAAAAACCCCCGACGGCCACGGGGCCGGCGAGGGTGCGCGTCGTCGAAAAGCCAGGTGACGGCTCAGGCGCCGACGCGCCGGCCGAGTACGAGACCGTTCCGTGT
>CAMNYG010000104.1 GCA_946570335.1 uncultured Dietzia sp.
AGGGGCCGGAGAAGAAGCCAGGGGCAAAGAAGCCGGCGGCCAAGAAGGCCCCGGCCAGGAAGTAGTCGCCCTCGACGTCGGCCACCAAGAAGACGGCCGCCAAGAAGTCAGCCTGACCGCCGCCGTCTCCGAGCCGCCGCACCCGCTGGTCAGGCACACCGTCTACAGCCTGGCCGACACCGCGCGGCGTGCAAAGATGCATCGCCGGGCCGCCGGGCCGCCGGGGGAGGAGCACGTGTCGAACATCCTGCGCGAGCTCGGGGTGCGGTCCCGGCACCACGTGGTGGCGGTGCTCTGACCGGAGTACGCCCGAATAGGGGGTCGGGAGCAGGCTCGACAGTTGTGAAGTGGGCGAGCTGTGGTTACCCTCATGTTTAGTCGGTGGCGAAAGCTGATACCCCCCGCCAGCTGTCGCCGACTCCGCCGCGATGTGCGGAAACCCGCTGACCCTCCCCCGGGTCGCGACCCGCATCGTGCGTCAGAATCGTCGGCGGCCGCGGTGCCCCCCTCCGTGGCCCCGGCGATTCCTTGCTCTCAGCCCTGAACGCGCACGTGTCAGTGTCAGCCGACCTCGTCGTCGTAGTCGTCGTCACCAGCGTGGCCGGGCTCGTCCATCGGTACCTCGACGGCCTGGTCCGCCACATCGGCCGGATCGGCTTCGACCACGGCGCCCACCTCGACCGGCGACGGCTCGTACTCCTGCTGGTCCTTGGCCGGATCGGGCTCGGGCGTGTACTCCTCGGGATCATGAACGTCGACGTTCATCTGACAGCCTCCTCGCGTCGCTCCACACAGGGACACCTCCCTGATTAGCAAGGTCTGTGCCGAGTCGCCACCGAGGCCTCAGGTGTCGTGCCGCGCGGCGAACTCGTCGATCAGACCGTACACCGACGAGTGGATGATCGTCCGCAGCTGCTCCGGGGTGAAGGCGTCCGGGGTGATGGTCGTGGTGGTCCCCAGTCCCGACACGAGTGCGAACAATGACCGGGCGAGTGCGGTGACCTCCTCGGTCGGCGTGTCGGCACCGACCTTCTCGGTGAGATGGCCGGTCAGGGCCGAGATCTGCTCCACCACGTAGATTCGCAGGACCTCGGCCAGTCGAGGATTGTTGAGGCTGGCGGACTGGAACGCGGTGAGGATTCGCCAGAATCGTTGCGTGTCGACATTGTGCGGAAGTGTCCGCACCGCGTTGTCGATCCACTCCTCGAGGTTCGTGGACAGCGGCGCGACGCCGGAGGTGAGCTCTGAGAGTGCTTCGCGCAGCGCCGCCTCGAGCAGATCTTCCTTGTCCGCATAGTAGTGCGAGATGTAGCCCGTCGTGGCTCCGAGATGCTTGGCGATCCGTCGCATGGAGACGCTGTCCAGTCCGCCCTCCGCCACCAGTGCGCACGCCGCGGACGCGATCTCGCGACGGTTGGTGTCGGTGTTTGAAGGCGGCATGGTCACGGTCGTCCTCGCTTCTGGTCCGGCTGGAAACGGTGTGGTGAGCCGGTGGCACAACGGTTCACAGTAATCCACGCCGCGCCCTTGTGACACACGACACAGGTGGGCTACCATCGCACCTCGAACGGATTCACACAACAGTTGTTATGTCGATGCGGCAGGGCGTCGACCTGCGCGAGAGAAGCGAGGAAACCACGAATGGCGAGCACCACCCACACGAACCACGCGCCCACGACCGACGCGGCCGAGGTCGAGCGGATGCTCCCGGCCGAGGTCGCCGAGCAGCGGATCACCTTTGCCGACATCCTCGGGCGCCGCCGGGGCGACACCCGGCCCGGCCTGCTGTTCGAGGACCAGCGCTTCACCTGGGACGAGGTGGTGCGCGAGGCCGAGAAGCGGGCGGTGGTGCTGCGCGGGCTCCGTCGCGAGGACCGCCCGTTCCATGTGGGCGTGCTGTTGGAGAACGTGCCGGACTACATCTTCCTGATCGGCGCCGGTGCGCTGGCCGGGGCCACGATTGTCGGTATCAACCCCACCCGCCGTGGTGCCGAGCTCGCCGCCGACATCCGCGGAGTGGACTGCGATCTCATCGTCACCGACTCCGACCAGGCCGCGCTGCTGGACGGTCTGGACACCGGCGTCGAGGCGGACCGGGTTCTCACGATCGACAGTCCCCGGTGGGCCGAGGCGCTCGAGGCGGCAGCCAGCGTGGATCTGCCCGACATCCCCGAGGCGAGCGACCCGACCACCACGCTGCTGCTGACCTTCACCTCGGGTTCGACGGGCGCGCCGAAGGCCGTCATCTGCAGCACCGGTCGCATGGCGTCCCTCTCGGCCATCAACCACCTGTCGTTCACCCGCGAGGACATCACCTACAACTCGATGCCGCTCTTCCACGGCAACGCGGTCTTCTCCTGCTGGGGCCCGTCCGTCTTCACCGGCGCCACGTTCAGCATGCGCCGCAAGTTCTCGGCCTCGGGCTTCCTGCCGGACGTCCTGAAGTTCGGCGCGACGTTCTTCAACTACGTGGGCCGCTCGCTGGCCTACATCCTCGCGGTGCCCGAGTCGCCGGAGGAGAAGCAGACCCGGCTGCGCCTGGTGTTCGGAACGGAGGCCTCGCCGCATGACCGGGATGAATTCGAGCGCCGCTTCGGCACCCGCCCCATCGAGAGCTACGGGTCGTCGGAGGGCGGCGTGGTCATCAGCCTCACGCCCGATTCGCCACGCAACGCGCTGGGGCTGCCGCCGGAATTCATGGACGTCCGTGTGGTCGACGCGGACGGCCGGGAGTGCCCGCGAGCGGAGTTCGACGAGGGCGGTCGGCTGCTCAACCCGGATGTGGCGATCGGCGAGATCGTCAACCGGACGGGCGCCGCGATGTTCGAGGGCTACTACCGCAACCCCGAGGCCACCGCGGAGCGGATCGACGGCGCCACCTACAAGTCCGGCGACCTGGGCTACCGCGACGAGGCCGGGTTCTTCTACTTCGCCGGGCGCGGCGGGGACTGGCTGCGCGTGGACAGCGAGAACTTCGCGGCAGCCCCCGTCGAGCGGATCCTGGCGAGGTTCCCCGGCGTCGTGTTGGTCGCCGTCTACCCCGTCCCGGATCCGCGTACGGGCGACCAGGTCATGGCGTCCATCGAGATGGCGCCGGGGGTGACCTTCGATCCCGAGGCCTTCGGCCGTTTCCTGTCGGAGCAGTCGGATCTGGGCACCAAATGGGCGCCGCGGTTCGTGCGTGTCGTTCAGGACATCCCTGTCACCGCGACGCGCAAGATCGACAAGAAGGACCTGCGCCGCCAGTCGTGGACGGTGGAGGACGCCGTGTACCTGGGTGACACGAAGACGCATGAGTACCGCCTGATGGACGACGACGACGAGGCCGCACTGCTGGCCGAGTACGAGCGCTACGGCCGCTCCCCGGCCTGATCGGTTTCCCCGGACGGACCCGCGTCGCAGCTTGGTGTGCTCTCCGGATCGGTGTCGGGCCCGCGGCGGATGGGAGACACTGTGCACACACCGGAAGGAGTGTCGCCATGGCCAAGTATCTGCTGCTCAAGCATTATCGCGGTGCCCCGGAGCCGCCCAACGGTGTGCCGATGACCGAGTGGGCGCCCGAGGAGGTGTCCGCGCACATCCGGTACATGAACGATTTCGCCGACCGGCTGCTGGAGTCGGGTGAGTTCGTGGCGTCGTACGCCCTGTCCGAGTCGGGGACCTGGGTCCGCTCTGACGGTGACGGCCGGCCTCCGTTGACTCAGGGGCCTTTCGCCGAGGACAAGGATCTCATCGCCGGTGGGATGATCATCGACACCGCGACGTACGAGCGGGCACTCGAGTTGGCAGCGGAGTTGTCCGCGGCGCCGGGTGCCGGCGGGGAGCCGATCCGGGAGTGGCTCGAACTCAGGCCGTTCCTCGAGAGCCCCCCTGCGGACTGACGCTTCAGGAGTTGGCGATCGCCAGGATGATCCAGATGGGCAACCACAGTCCGGCGGTGAAGATGGTCAGCACGAGGTGAAGTGCGTGGTTGACCCGGCGGTTGTTGTTCATCACCACTGTCTGCTGGATCTGCTGCGGCGGATACACGTACGGCTGCGCGAACTGCTGGTGCGGGTGCGGCGGGTACGGGCCGGGGGAGAACTGCGGCGGCACCGACAGGTGCTGGGGCACGAACTGCTGGGGCGGAGGGTAGGCCGGTGCCGGCGGGGTGCCGTAGGGAAGGCCACCCTCGTGGGCGAGCGGCTCGTGTCCCATCGGCGCGCGCTCGGCGGGATGCTGCGGTCCGGGCGCGTACGGACGCGGGGCCGGCGGGCGCGCGGGGGGAGGGGCGAACTGGTGGGGGTCCGCAGAGGGCACCTCGAACTCCCGGGTCGCGAACGCCTCGGTCTGCCCAACGGGGTAGGCCCGGTCATGAGGACCGGGGTCGTGCGCGGGTGAGCGGTGGGGCTCGTCCATGTCATCCCTCCTGGGCAGATCTTGAACCAATGTACGTCGTGAGTCCGACATCCTCTGCTCTCGCGCGTCCGTCGGAGGCGAGAGTATGCCCCTTGAGTCCGCGATGTGGACGAAAAACTGTCCTGCGGTCGGTGTTCCGTCCGCAACGCTGGACGCTGTCGGTTCCTCGTGACACGGTCGGGTCACGGGTACGAGGAGCGGAAGGACACGATGAACCACGACCACCACGGTGGGCACGAGCAGCATGCCGGGGAGAGCCACGACCACCACGGTCATGCACATCACGTCCAGTTGTACAGCCGTCTGTTCCGGATCATGCTGGCGCTCGGAGTCCCCACCGTCGCGTTCTCTCCGATGTTCGGGCAGTTGCTGGGCTACGAGGTCACCGGCTGGGGCCTGTGGGTCTCGCCGGTCCTGGGCACGGTCATGTACGTCTGGGGCGGCAGGCCGTTCCTGGAGGGCGGCCGCGACGAGATCCGTGACCGGCAACCGGGAATGATGCTGCTGATCAGCCTCGGCATCACGGTCGCGTTCCTGGCCTCGTGGTCGGCGACCGTGGGACTGGTCGGTCCCGAGCTCGAGTTCTGGTGGGAGCTAGCGCTGCTGGTGGTGATCATGCTGCTCGGGCACTGGGTGGAGATGCGGTCGCTCGCCCAGACCGGGTCGGCGCTGGATTCCCTCGCCTCGCTGTTACCGGACCGGGCGGAGCGGGTGGTGGGCGACGAGGTCGAGACCGTCGCCCCGGGCGACCTGAGGTACGACGACGACGTCATCATCCGGCCGGGAGACTCCGTTCCCGCAGACGGCGTGATCACCCAGGGCTCGGCGAGCATGGACGAGTCCATGATCACCGGCGAGTCCCGCACCGTTCGCAGGGGCGTGGGGGACCGGGTCGTGGCCGGCACCGTCGCGACGGACTCGGGCGTGCGGATGCGGGTCACCGCTGTCGGCGACGACACCACGCTCGCCGGTATCCGCAGGCTGGTTGACGAGGCGCAGAACTCGTCCTCTCGGGCGCAGCGGGTCGCCGACCGGGCCGCAGCCTGGTTGTTCTGGTACGCGCTGGGCGCGGCGGTACTCACGGCGCTGGCGTGGTGGCTGCTCGGTACTGCCGAGGAGGCCGTGGCACGGGTGATCACCGTGCTGGTGATCGCGTGTCCTCACGCGTTGGGGTTGGCGATCCCGCTGGTGGTGTCCATCGCGACGGAACGTGCCGCCCGGAGCGGAGTGCTGATCACCGACCGCCTGGCTCTCGAGGGTATGCGCACCGTCGACGTGGTGTTGTTCGACAAGACCGGCACTCTCACCAAGGGCGCTCCCGCGGTGACCGCGGTCGAGCCGGCGGACGGGTGGACTGCGGACGAGGTGCTGAGACTGGCAGCTGCCGCCGAGTCCGACTCGGAGCATCCGCTCGCCCGGGCCGTCGTCGCGGCGGCGGGG
>CAMNYG010000105.1 GCA_946570335.1 uncultured Dietzia sp.
GACGAAGTGCACGATGCTCAGGGCGAGACCGCCCCAGATGACGAGCAGGAACAGCACCATCATGATGATCGCGGTGGCGGTCATGGCTCAGTCCTCCTTGCGGGAATCGGCGCCGGGGGCGGTGGTGGGCGTGGTGGAGTCCGACGACGAGAACTGCTCCTCGTAGTAGGCGTCACTGGGATCGGTGTCGGTCGCGGGCGGCCCGTCCAGATGCTTGGCCCCCCGCCACGGCAACAGGGTGAAGATCGCCGACAGCACCAGGATGGCCACGATCATTCCCCAGCCCCAGGTGTTGATGACCGCGGACTCGTATCCCTCGTAGGGCTCGTCGATCAACGAGATGATCTCACCGATCAGCGAGTAGGCCAGAACGAGCGGCGTGACCACGGCCATGCACACGATCCAGATCGGGCCGACCTTGAACGAGGAGACCGAGTTGAGGTGGTCGCGCAGTGTCGGGCCGAGTCGGAAGACGAACATGATCGCGATCAGGGCGATGAGCGCGATACCGACGATGCCGATGCTGTTGGCGAACTTGTCCATGATGTCCAGGTTCTGCAGGCCGGTCTCCGTGGGCATGAGCATGACCGACACCACGGCCATCGGGATGCCCACGACGAGTGTCGCCACGGTGCGGTTGACGCCGACCTTGTCCTGGAACGAGGAAATGACGACCTCGACGATGGAGATCATGGAGGTCAGACCCGCCAGGATGAGGCAGATGAAGAACACCACGCCCCAGATCGCGCCGCCCGGCATCTGCGAGATCAGGGCGGGGAAGGCGATGAACGCCAGTCCGGGGCCGCCGCTGACGTCGTCCCATCCGGCACCGGCCGCGGAGGAGACCAGGAAGCCGAGGGTGGCGAACACGCCGATGCCGGCGAGGACCTCGAAGGCCGAGTTGGAGAAACCCACCACGAGGCCGGAACTGGTGAGATTGGACTTGCGCTTGACGTACGAGGAGTAGGTCACCATGATGCCGAAGCCCACCGACAGTGAGAAGAAGATCTGACCGTAGGCGGCGATCCACACGCCAGGATCCGCGAGAGCCGACCATTCGGGCGTGAAGAACGTGTTGAGGCCGTCCAGCGCACCCGGCAGGAACAGTGAGCGGACCACCAGGGCCACGAACAGGGCCACCAGAAGCGGGATGAAGAACATGGCGGTTCGTCCGATGCCCTTCTGTACGCCGGCCAGGAGGATGATCAGTGTCAGCGCCCACACGACCACCAGGACGACCGTGATGAGCGGGACGAAGTCGATGCCGAACCCGCTGCCGGCCCGGAGGAAGTCCTCGGAGAAGAACGCGGCCGTCTCCTCGTAGGTCTCACCCCACCGTTGATCCACCGAGAACCACGCGTAGCACGCGGCCCAGGCGAGGATCACCGCATAGTAGATCGCGATCACGAACGCCACGAGCACCTGGATCCACCCGATGGGCTCGGCGAACTTGCTGATCCGGCGGAAGCTCAGCGGAGCTGAGCCGCGGTAGCGGTGACCGATGGCGTAGTCGAAGAAGAGGAGGGGGATACCTGCGGAGAGCAGGGCGACCAGGTACGGGATGAGAAAGGCACCGCCGCCGCTGTCGTATGCGACGAACGGGAAGCGCCAGATGTTGCCCAGGCCGACGGCCGAGCCGATCGCGGCGAACACGAACACCGAGCGTCCGGAGAACGCCTCGCGTTTTCTCGTACCGCCCTCGGCGGTGGGTGTGGACATGGATTCCTCCTTGACGGGGGTCGCGGTATTTCTGTACCGCAGGTTCCCTACTTGTAGTCCGACAGTTGCTGATCGGTGACCATTTCGACGCTTTTCATGTATCGAGGTCACGTGACTGGTGGGATTAGAGTAGGCATATGAGGCCGGGCCGTGGTGGACAGTGGGCGAGTCGCGCGATACTCGCCGTGGCTCTTGTCGTGACCACCGCCGGCGCCTCGGCGGTCGCCACCGCCGATCCCGGATCCGGGCCGGCCGTTCCGGGCATTCCGGCGCAGGTGCCCGTCGCGGGCCGTTCCGGTGTGGACGAACTGGTGGTGCCCGAGGGTGTGCCGACCCCGTCGGAAGTCGTCCGCGAGACCGGCTCGTGGTTCAGCCACGGCCGGACCCTCGTCCTCCGGTCTGATGGCTCCGGCACCTTCGAGACCTGGATCGGAGCGTTCGACGGCGACCGGATCTCGTTGCGTCTCATCCCGGCGCCCGGCGACGCGACCGTCGCCGAGATCGTCGCCGTCGAGACCATCGGTGAGGGGGCACTCGCCTCGGAGGCCCGTCCGGGAGTCGGGGGACTGGTCACCGTCACTTTCGGCACCGGGATACGGACCGCGCACCTGGAATGGACGGCCGGCCCTGACCGTCACCCGGTGGACCTCTGTCCCGCAGAGGGGCTGGACGCCTCCGCGATGGAGGCGCTCGGCTGCGGCGCCTGAACAAGTGCCGGGGGCGTGGTGTCGGTGCGTGGGGCGCGTGTGATCGGGGCGCTCGTGACACGCCGAATGCCGACGGGGATCGCCTGAGAGAAGTGTAACGATTAGATAACGGGCGAATGCTCGAACCTGAGGGGTGCCTCACCTGTATAGATGAGGTGTCCGTCATGTCTCATTGTGGTGAGCGTCACGTTCGCGGCGGGGCGCGGGGGTGCCAATTGGGCGTGTGGAGGCGCCCAATCTGAGGGGTCCCTCAAGTTCCTGTGGCAATCTGTGCGCTGCGCCGAAACCGGGCCACCGGAAGCGGCGTTGCCACTGACGCGAGTGCCAAGGAGTTCCCCACGTGACGATCGACGACCGCGACCTCACCCCCCGACCGCTTCAGACCGGGCTCACGGCCAGCCGTGCCACCCGCGCACTGGCGGACGAGCTGCGTGACGGCACGGCCTACGCACTCGCCTTCGGTGGGCAGGGGATCGCGTGGCGCGATGCCCTCAGTGACCTCATCGACGGCACCGGTATCGGCCCCGAACTCCAAGAGCTCGTCGACGCCTCGGTCGCGTTGACCGAGCCGGTCCACGACGAGATCGCCGTGGTCCGCCCCCACGGCTTCCGCCCGATCGAGTGGGCCAACACCACCACCGGTGAGGACGAGGACCACAAAGACCTGCCGGACACCGCCTCGCTCTCGTCCGCAGCCGTCTCGGTGCCGGCGGTACTGCTCACCCAGATGGGCGCCCTGCGCGCGCTCGCCGCCGAGGGGTTCGATGTCAACGCCGTCGCCCCCGCCTCGGTCGTGGGGCATTCCCAGGGTGTCCTCGCGGTGGAGTCGGTGGAGACCTTCGGTTCCGTGGACGACCGTCTGCTGGCCGTCGCCGAGCTCATCGGCGCCGCCGCGACTCTGGTGGGGCGTCGCGTCGGCCTGTTCCGTCGTGGTGAGGCCAGCCCGATGGTGGGTGTGTCCGGGATCGACGGCGAGGAGCTCCGCACGCTCGTCGGCGAGCTGTTCGCCGAGGTGGACGCCTCGATCCGTCCCGCCGTCACCATTCGCAACGCCCAGCGCCGCCATGTCGTGGTGGGTCGTCCGGACGATCTCGAAGACCTGCGCCGGCACTGCGCCGACCTCGAGGAGGAGTCCCGTCGTCGTCGCGAGGCCAAACTCACCGGCGGCGAGGTGTTCGCCCCGGTCTTCGACCCGCTCGAGGTCGAGGTGGGTTTCCATCACCCCGCCATGGCTCCGGCCGTGGACGTGGTCCACCACTGGGCCGGCAGGTGTGGTCTGGACGCCGACCGCGCGGCCGAGCTGGCCCGTCAGGTCTTCTCCGAGCCCGTCGACTGGGTGGAGGAGCTGGCCGAGGCCCTGCACGCCGGCGCCGAGTGGATTCTCGACATGGGCCCCGGCGAGGCGTTGACCCGCCTCAACCGTTCCGTGGTCCGCGGCCAGGGAGTCGGTGTGGTGGCCGCCGCCACCCGCGGTGGCCTACGCAACCTCTTCACCCCGGGTGCGACCCCGGAGATCGAGCGTCCCTGGACCGCGTTCCAGCCGCAGCTCATCAGCCTGCCCGACGGCAGCGTCCATGTAGAGACCTCGTTCACCCGCCTCACCGGTCGCTCGCCGATCCTGCTGGCCGGGATGACCCCGACCACCGTGGACCCGGAGATCGTGGCCGCCGCCGCCAATGCCGGCCACTGGGCGGAACTCGCCGGTGGCGGACAGGTCTCCGACGCGATCTTCGCCGAGAACACCCGGCGCCTGGCCGAGTTGCTCGAGCCCGGCCGCAGCGCCCAGTTCAACTCGCTCTACCTCGACCCCTACCTGTGGAAGATGCAGGTCGGCGGCAAGCGTCTGGTCCAGAAGGCCCGTGCCGCGGGCATCCCGTTCGACGGCGTGATCGTCACCGCCGGCATCCCCGAGCTCGACGAGTCGGTGGCCCTCATCGAGGAGCTGACCGAGGCGGGCCTGCGGCACGTCAGCTTCAAGCCCGGCACCGTCGCCCAGATCCGGCAGGTGGTGCGGATCGCAGCCGAGGTCCCGCACATGCCTGTGATCGTCCAGGTCGAGGGTGGCCGCGCCGGCGGACACCACTCGTGGGAGGACCTCGACGACCTCCTGTTGGATTCCTACGCCATGCTGCGTGAGCGCCCCAACATCGTGCTCTGTGTGGGTGGCGGTATCGGTACGCCGGAGCGTGCCGCCGACTATCTCACCGGCTCCTGGGCCAACACCCACGGCTATCCGGCCATGCCCGTCGACGGCATTCTCGTGGGCACCGCCGCCATGGCGACCCTCGAGGCCACCACCAGCCCGCAGGTCAAGCAGCTCCTCGTGGACACCATGGGAGTCGACGCCTGGGTCGGTGCCGGTCAGGCGGAGGGGGGCATGGCCTCCGGCCGGAGCCAGCTCGGCGCGGACATCCACGAGATCGACAACACCGCAGCCCGCACCGGGCGCCTGCTCGACGAGGTCGCCGGCGACGCCGAGGCCGTGGCCGCCCGACGCGACGAGATCATCGCCGCGATCAACGGCACGGCGAAGCCGTACTTCGGTGACCTTGAGTCGATGACCTACGAGCAGTGGCTGCGGCGCTTCGTCGAGCTCTCACTGGCCCCCGGCGCCACCGCGGACGGCCACGTCTCCCGTGACGGCAACGGCTTCGACCTCGGCGCCGACTTCGGTGGCGACGTGGCCGACGGCACCCGTTCGGTGTGGCTCGACCCCACCATCCGTGAGCGATTCCACCGCATGGTCCAGCGCACCGAGGCCCGCCTGGACGAGATCGACAGCGGCCGGATCGTCTCCGCGTTCCCGCAGGTGGAGTCGATGGAGCGGCCCGCCGACGTGATCGATGCTCTCGCGGCCCGCTACGCCGACCTGGGCACCGCGGTGCTGCACCCGGCCGACGCAGCCGAGTTCCTCGACATCTGCCGCATGCCGGGCAAGCCGGTGCCGTTCGTCCCGGTCGTCGACGGTGACGTGCGCCGGTGGTGGCGCTCGGACTCGCTGTGGCAGGCACACGACCCCCGCTACGACGCCGACGCCGTGTGCGTCATCCCCGGGACCACCTCGGTCGCCGGCATCACCCGCGCCGACGAGCCCGTCGGTGAGCTCCTCGACCGCTTCGAGGCCGCCACCGCCGACCGCGTCCGCGGTTACCTGCCCGCGGTGGAGGCCGTCTCCGGCCGCCGACGCGGGATCGTCACCACCGCCTCCGGCCCCGTCGCCGACGTCCTCAACAGCCCGGACGTCACCTGGGCCGGCCGCCTCGTGGTGAACCCCGTCCACCGACTGGGCGTGCTGCACGCGTGGGAGATCGACGCCGAGGGCATCGGCCGCCACCGCGTCTCCGGCGCCGTGCTGACCCCTTCCGCCGACGGTCGCACCGTGGACCTCAC
>CAMNYG010000106.1 GCA_946570335.1 uncultured Dietzia sp.
GGCGACGAGACCGCCGTGCCCGCACTGTTGGCGATCGCCGAGGAACTGGCGGCCGAGCCCGCCGGGACGCGGGAGGTCCAGATACTCGTGGAAGTACCCGCGGCCGCCGACGTCGAGGCGCTGGCGGTCGGCCTTCCCGACTTCGTGAGCGTGGTGGCACGGGACGGCGATTCCGGCTCGGCGCTCGTGCGTCGTCTGGCCGAGGTGCTGGGCCTGGGCGAGGACAGCGTGGCCACAGTGCTCGACGGCCGTCGGCCCGACGAGCGCGAGTGGCAACTGGCGACCTCGGTCTCCGAGGGGCAGCCGTACGTGTTCCTCGCCGGCGAAGCAGGTGTGGTCCGCGCGATGCGTCGTCTGGTCGTGGACGCAGCGGGTGTGCCCAAGAGTGCGGTGGCGTTCATGGGCTATTGGAGGCGGGGCGCCGCCGAGTCCTGACCGGCCTGACAGAAGGTGACGAGTGTCACTCGTAGTGCTACAGTGGCGCCACTAGACAAATGCAGGGGTGGTGTCCAATATGGCTACGGAATTCATCCGTCCGGACGAGGGGCTGTTCGCACCCGATTCAGTGGCGAGGAGGGTCTGGTCGTACCCGACGTCAGCACTGCTGGGCTTCATCCGAGCGGTGACGATCGAGCACCTGGACCCGGATCTGACTGCGGCCGTCGACGCCAGTGGGCAGGTGCTCCAGCGGCCGGCCCTGCGCTACGACCGGACGGTGCAGTATTTTGCGACCGTTCTGTTCGGGGACGCGGAGTCGGTGATCAGATCCTCGGACATCCTCATGAAGGTGCACGCTCGTGCCCACGGACCCAATCCGGTGACGGGCGGACACTTCGATTCCAACGACCCCGAATCACAACTGTGGATCCACATCACCGCGTGGCACTCGATCCTCTACGTCTATGAGAGGTTCGGCCCGGGCCGTCTCAGCCGGTCCGACGAGAACGAGTACTGGCGCGAGTGCGCCGTGGCGGCCGCCGTGCAGCCGATCCACGTCGAGGACGTCCCGCGGACCCGGGGTGAGGTGCAGAAGTACTTCGACGACTGGCGGGACAGGCTCGCGGCATCGGAAGCGGCGGTCCACAACGTCGATTTCATCCTCGCGGGGATGCGGACCATCTTCACCGCGCTACCGGCGCCGATGCGGTGGGCACTCGGGCCGGTGATCCGGTCGGGCGTCATCGCGACCTACCCACGCTGGATGCGGCCGCTGCTGGGAGTGCACCAGTCGCGGATCACGGACGCGGTGGTGACCGCGGTGATCCGCCCGGGCATGGCGGCGCTTGCGCGCAGCCCGCGCATCCAGCTGTGGTTTCTCCACCGGGTGGCCCCGCGTGGTGGCCCGGTGCTCGGCGGTTACATCCGCGGGATCCCGGCCGAGACGACAAGCGTCTACTCGCCGGAGGCCGCGCGGAAGAAGTTCGGCGACCCGCGCACGCCGCTGGAGCAGTACGCGGACCAGCTGGCGGCCCGCGGCGCTGACGAATCGCTGACCCCGTACGAGCACAATCACCGCGAGACCCCTGTGGAGTTCGCGGCACCGGTATCGCGGGCCGGGTAACGGCTGACCTGGCAGGGTGTCGCCGGGCGAGGCCGACCGGAGAGGTCAGGCGTCCATCAGCTGGCGCAGCACGTAGGGCAGGATGCCGCCGTTGACGTAGTAGGCCTCCTCCGCAGGCGTGTCGATCCGCACGGTGGCCGTGAATTCTCGGGACTGTCCGTCCTGCTCGACGGTGACGGTGACCTCGCCGGGAATGCCTGACGCGCCTTCGAGTCCGCTCACGGAGAGCACCTCCTCACCGGTCAGGCCCAGCGAACCGGCGTCCTCACCGCTCGGGAACTGGAGGGGCAGGACGCCCATCCCGATGAGGTTGGACCGGTGGATCCGCTCATAGGAGACCGCCAGCACCGCCTTGACGCCGAGCAGCCTGGTGCCCTTGGCGGCCCAGTCCCGCGAGGACCCGGACCCGTAGTCGGCGCCGGCGAGGACCACCAGCGGGACGTCTTCCTCCCGGTACGCCATGGCGGCGTCGAAGATGCTCATCTCCTCACCGCTGGTCCAGTGTCTGGTGACGCCGCCCTCGACCCCGGGAACGAGTTCGTTGCGGAGTCGGACGTTGGCGAACGTGCCGCGGATCATCACATGGTGATTGCCGCGGCGCGAACCGTAGGAGTTGAAGTCCTTCGGGTCGACACCCTTCTCGATCAGGTACCTGCCCGCGGGGCTGTCCCTCTTGATCGCGCCTGCCGGTGAGATGTGGTCCGTGGTCACCGAGTCGCCGAGCTTGGCGAGCACGCGCGCGCCGCGGATGTCGCGGACCGGCTCGGGCTCGGCCCGCATCCCGTCGAAGTACGGTGGTCGCTGGATGTAGGTGGAGGACTCGTCCCAGTTGTAGACGTCGCCCTCGTCGATTTCCATGCCGCGCCAGTTGGCGTCACCGGCGTAGACGTCCGAATAGCCCTCGGTGAACATCGTCGCCTCGACGTTCGCGTCAACTGCTTCCTTGATCTCCGCGCTGGTGGGCCAGATGTCTCGGAGGTAGACGTCTTCACCGTCCTCGTTCTGGCCGAGTGGTTCGGTGGCCAGGTCGGTGTGGAGGCTGCCGGCGAGCGCGTACGCGATCACCAGCGGCGGGGAGGCGAGGAAGTTCATCTTCACCTCGGGGTGGATACGGCCCTCGAAGTTGCGGTTACCCGAGAGCACCGAGGAGACGTTGAGGTCCTTGTCGGTGACCGCCGCGCTGACCTCGGGGATCAGCGGGCCGGAATTGCCGATGCACGTGGTGCAGCCGTAGCCGATCAGGTGGAAGCCGAGCTTCTCGAGATACGGCGTGAGGCCGGAGCGGTCGAAGTAGTCGGTGACGACGCGGGAGCCCGGTGCCAGGGTGGTCTTCACCCACGGCCGGGTCCGCAGCCCACGCTCGACGGCCTTCTTCGCGAGCAGGGCCGCGCCGAGCATCACCGAGGGGTTCGACGTGTTCGTGCAGGAGGTGATGGCGGCGATCACCACGTCGCCGTGATCGACGATGGCCTTGGTGCCGTTGATGACCACCTCGGTGGGGTCGGTGGGCCAGCCGAGCTCGGCGTTCGCGGTGAGCTGCTCCTCGGACATGTGGCGCGGGGGTGGGTCGTTCCCCGCCCGGGCACCCGGGGAGACGGGATCGGAGGCCGGGAACGAGTCGGCCGATGCATCGTCGACACTTCCTCGCCTCGAGTCGGGCTTGTCGTACTCGCCGGCGAGCAGCCCGAGGACGGTGCGCGGGGCGTCACCCAGCGCGATCCGGTCCTGGGGGCGCCGGGGGCCGGCGATAGACGGTTCGACGGACGACAGGTCGAGGTCGACCACTCGGGTGAAGTCCGGGACGTGGTCGGGGTCGTGCCAGAGGCCCTGCTCGCGCGCATAGGCCTCGACCAGCGCGATCTGGTGATCCTCGCGACCGGTCAGTCGCAGGTAGTCCAGCGATTCCGAGTCGATGGGGAACATCGTCGCGGTGGAGCCGTACTCCGGGCTCATGTTGCCGATGGTGGCGCGGGTGGCGAGGGGGACATTCGCGACACCGGGGCCGAAGAACTCGACGAACTTGCCGACCACGCCCAGGCTGCGCAAGAGCTCCGCGACGGTGAGAACCAGGTCGGTCGCCGTGGTGCCCTCCCGCAGCTCACCGCTGAGCCGGATACCCACGACCTGGGGTATCAGCATGCTCATGGGCTGTCCGAGCATGGCGGCCTCGGCCTCGATGCCGCCGACACCCCAGCCGAGCACCCCGAGTCCGTTGACCATCGGAGTGTGCGAGTCGGTGCCCACGAGCGTGTCCGGATAGGCCTGGCGCAGACCGTTTCGCTCGCGGGTGAAGACCACGCGCGACAGGTACTCGAGGTTGACCTGGTGGCAGATGCCGGTGTCGGGCGGAACCACGAGGAAGTCGTCGAAGGACTGCT
The DNA here is from genome assembly GCA_946570335.1 of uncultured Dietzia sp. Taxonomy (GTDB): domain Bacteria; phylum Actinomycetota; class Actinomycetes; order Mycobacteriales; family Mycobacteriaceae; genus Dietzia. The sequence goes on from CAMNYG010000106.1 coordinate 3,940, forward strand.
GTCCCCAGCGCAGGAGTTGGTAGCGCTCCTGGTTGCGCTCGAACTCGAGTCGGGCGTTGATGCCGAACGAATCGGGGCTGGCGAAGGAGTCGGCGATCACCGAATGGTCGATGACCAGTTCGGCAGGTATCTGGGGGTTGATCGTCGCAGGGTCTCCGCCGAGGTCGGTCATGGCGTCACGCATGGCGACCAGGTCGACCACGCACGGCACACCGGTGAAGTCCTGCAGGAGGACGCGGGCCGGCGTGTACTGGATCTCGGGATTCTGCTCGGACTCCGGGTCCCAGTCGCGGACCGCTTCGATCTGTGCGGCGGTGACCAGGCGCCCGTCCTCGTTTCGCAGCAGGTTCTCGAGCATGACCTTCAGCGAGTAGGGGAGTCGGGCGGAACCGTCGATCCTGTCCAGACGGTGGATCTCGTAGGAGATCCCGTCGACGCTGAGCTGATCGCGGGAACCGAAGCTGTTCTGGGAGGCATTCGCCTCGTCCTGTGGCATGGCACGTCCACCTTCCACGCGTATGGCGACAACCGATGCGTCCGGCAGCGACCCGTCCACCGGCTCGCCGAGCTTGTGAGTGCGGTCACAACCCACAGTAGGCTGCGGACGCGTCCGGCGACACCGGTCAGCTCCTTAATGCAGCGTCCGGCCCGGGCCAGGGGGCGCGCACGGAATCGATCAGTCGTCGACGCCGCGGGCGGCCAGCGCGTCGCCCAGCTGATCGGCGGTGGTGAGCGCACCGAGCACGGTGGGTACGACGAGCGCACGGATCGACATACCCAGGCCGCGGGCTCTTCGCGCCTCGGTGACCTGGCTCAACTGCCGGGCGAGCAGGGGGATCGCGCGGATGGTCAGCACCAGGACGAGTGCCACGCGGTCGGGGGAGACGCCGACATGACGAAGCGGCTGTGCGGCACGGGTCACAGCGTCGAGCATGTCCGACACCCGGGTCGTCAACGCCACGAGGCCGGCCACGGCCACGGCGACCAGCAGCGAGCCGGTCACCCGCAGCGCGGAGTCCAGATCGGCGACGATCCACTGCAGCACCAGGATCGCGAGGAGCATCGGTAGAACGGGGCGGACCTGGTCCCAGGCGGCACGCGGCGGGATGCGGCCGATCACGTACAGCGCCACCGTCACACCGATCGCGGGCAGGACGTGCCAGGAGGCGCGGACCAGGACGGAGACCGCCACGATCAGCACGCACACCAGAAAGATCTTCCACCCCGCCGACAGGCGGTGCAGCAGCGAGTCTCCGGGGTGGTAGGTGGCGAACACCTAGCGCCCCAACGCGATACGCCGGTACCCGTCCAGGGCGGGTCCGGGCGAGTCATCGATCACCACGCGGCCACCGTCGACCACCAGGACACGGTCGAAATCGGAGACCAGGTCCAGGTCGTGGGTCACCACGACGAGTTGCTGCGACAGGCCGGCGAATGTCTCGGCTACCAGCGCCCGGTTGCGCAGGTCCAGCAGGGTGGTGGGCTCGTCGGCCACGAGCACATCGGGCTCGATGACCAGAACCGCAGCCAGCGCCAGCAGTTGCTTCTGGCCCCCGGACAGCAGCTGGCACGGGTGATCCGCGTGCCCGGCCAGGCCGTACGTCTGGAGGACCTGCTCGACTCGTCGTCGTCGTTCCTCCTTCTCCAACCCGGAACGGCGCAGCGAGAAATCGACGTCCTCGGCCACGGTGGGCATGACGATCTGGGTGTCCGGATCGGTGAAGCAGAATCCGACCTTGCGGCGGACCTTCGCACCCTTACGTCGGGTGTCCAGCCCGTCGACCGTGACCGTGCCGGAGGTCGGGACCACGAGTCCGTTGATCATTCGTGCCAGCGTGGACTTGCCTCCGCCGTTGACGCCCACGATCC
>CAMNYG010000107.1 GCA_946570335.1 uncultured Dietzia sp.
GTCTCCGCCCGAGGCTGCTCACGCTCCCGCCTCTCCGCCCGGGCGACTCGACGGGCCCGCGCCGCCGGCCCCCGCAATCCGAGCGCCACGAGCGTTGCCAGAACTATCGCCCCGTCGATCGCGGCGGCCGCTGGCGCACCACTGACGCCGTGACGCAGCAGCAACACTGCGGTCATCGTCATGGACGCCTTGTGGAAGATCACGACCAGCCACAGCACTCCGGCTCCGGGCGGGGCGACACCGAGATAAGCGGACAAGGCCGCGAACACCAGCAACCCGTACGCCCGCCAGTATCCGGTGAGCTGGTACTCGGGGGTGATGTCGGGCGCCTCGAGCCCGGCGACGACACCCAGGATCAGCGCCACGACTGCGGTGGTCAGCAACAGCGCCCGGTACAGCAGCAGGTGGAGTCGATCGGTGGCCATGGTCGGAATGGTGTCCCTTCAGGCCCTCCCGGCACATCGGGGAGATCCCCTGTTTCCGCACCTGATTCCGGCTCGGGGTCGGGCAGGTGCGCCCCGACGCCTCACCGGGCTCCCCCACTTCGCGCAAGGCCACGACGCCTCACCCCGCCTCCTGCACTCCGCGCATGGCCACGACGCCTCACCCCGCCTCCCCCACTTCGCGCGTGCGCACGGGCTGGCCATCGACGCGACCCCCGATTTGCGCATCATCAGCGTGGCGACACGCCGAGGAAGATCTCGCTGATGGCGCGCAACACGCTGATGATGCGCAATTCCAGGATTCGGGAGGTCCGGTCGCCCTCGACACACGCCAACGAGGTTCGCCCGCGACGTGGGCAGAGCGCCATGACTTCCGGAAGTCAGCCGAGACGAGAGGTCGGGGGAAACACTGAAGCGTACGGCGCGGCCTCCTGCACATTCTCGGGGCGATCACCTCATGGCCGGATCGCGGGAACGCCCGTTGCACGCCGTCCTGACGGTCACAAACCCGGCAGCCTGCTCCGATGGGGGTGGCGTTGTCGCGATCGTTCAGGTCGAGACCGTCGGAGTACACGAGCGAACCCGCGTGTTCCACCGCGCAGCCGAGTGCCACGGAGAACTCCGCTGTCGGCGCCCCGAAGCCGGCGGGACGACCGGAGACGGTCCTGGCGATCCACAGGTAGCGGCGGCCATCCGGCATCTCCGCCACCTGTCGGACCACCCTGTTCGGCGATTCGAACGCCCGGTGGACCACCCACAGCGGGCAGCTCCCTCCGGAGCGAGAGAAATGGAACGCCGTCGCGGATTGCCGCTTGGAGATGTTCCCGGCGCGATCGGTGCGCACGAACATGAACGGCACCCCTCGCGAGCCTTTTCGTTGCAGCGTGGACAGCCGGTCTCGAAACCCACCCCGAAACGCTGAGCGAGAATCTCCACGTCATAGCGTTCCTGCGCCGCGGCCGCCCGGAACAGCTCGTAGGGCAGGACGAGAGCACCTGCGAAGTACTGTGCGAGTCCCACGCGCGCCAGTGCCCGTGTCGGTGGATCCAGGCCCGGCTCCGTGTCGACCACTTCGTCGAGCAGGTCTCCGAACGCGAGGAAAGCGACCTGCACCCCCATCTGGAACATGCGCCGTCCCGGCGATGCCGAGGCTGGGAGGCTGAGTACCCGCCGTGCCCGATCGTACCGTCGGCGCGGCGCGGCGTTGCCGGATGACGACGAGGCCGCACCGCCGGACCGGCCACCCGTGTCGAGTTCGACCCGCACGCCGAGCGTCTCCCACATCCACTCGGCCAGAGCGGGTTCAGACGCTGCACCGACCGCGTCCGGTTGCCCGGCAAGGGCAACCTTTCCCGCGACCTCGTCGGCTACGTCCTCGGCCGCGGAGTCGAGTTCGGGGATGTGGTTCCGTCTGGCGTAGAAGAAGTCCACGGCCTCCAGCCCCGACGTGCGGACCCGGGTGGCCAGCAGCGACTGGTGGACGTCGAGGCGATGCGACCGGCCATCGACGCCGTGCTCGAGACGGGGACCGGGGTCGCCGAGGTGGCCATGTCCTACACCGGGAACCTGAGCGATCCGCGCGAGAAGCTCTACAGCCTGGATCACTGGCTACGGTTGGCCGAGCGGATCGTCGACACCGGCGCTCATGTACTGGCGATCAAGGACATGGCCGGTCTCTTGCGCCCCAGCTCCGCCACGACCCTGGTCACCGCACTGCGCCGCGAATTCGACCTGCCGATCCACGTCCACACCCACGACACGGTCGGCGGTCAGCTCGCTACATATGTAGCGGCCGTAGCGGCCGGGGCGGACGCCGTCGACGGGGCGAGCGCCCCCATGGCGGGCACCACCAGCCAGCCCTCCTTGTCCGCCATCGTCGCCGCCTTCGCCCACACGGAACTGGACACCGACCTCGATCTCGAGGCGGTGTGTTCGCTGGAACCGTACTGGGAGGCCCTGCGAGCGGTGTACCGGCCGTTCGAGGCGGCGCCGCCGGGCCCGACCGGTCGGGTGTACGCCCACGAGATCCCCGGAGGGCAGCTGTCCAACCTGCGCGCCCAGGCCGCGGTGCTCGGGCTGGCGGACCGCTTCGAGGACGTGGAGGAGGCCTACGCCGGTGCCGACCGGGTGCTGGGGCGGCCCGTCAAGGTGACGCCGTCGTCGAAGGTCGTCGGGGACCTCGCCCTGGCGCTGGTGGGGGCCGGGGTCACGGCAGAGGAGTTCGTGGCCGATCCGAGCCGGGTCGACGTTCCCGATTCGGTGATCGGTTTCCTCCGTGGGGAGTTGGGGACGCCCGCCGGTGGGTGGCCCGAGCCGCTGCGGTCGACGTTGTTGCGGGCCCGCGGCGTGGATCCGCTCAGCGGTACCCCACCGCTCGAAGAGGTCGACGACGACGAGGCCACTCTCGCCGGCGCCGGAACCGACCGGAGACACACACTCAACAGGCTGTTGTTCCCGGGGCCGGCGGCCGAGTTCGACGAGCACCGCCGCCGCTACGGCGACACCTCGCACCTGTCCGCCAACCAGTTCTTCTACGGGCTGCGTTCGGGAGAGGAGCACAGGGTGTCCCTCGACGAGGGCGTCGAGGTCCTCATCCGGCTCGAGGCGATCAGTGAGCCCGACGACAAGGGTCTTCGTACCGTGCACCTCACGGTCAAACGGGCAGCCGCGCACCGTCGTCGTCCGGGACCGCGCGGTGGAGTCATCGGCACCGGTGGCCGAGAAGGCCGACCCGTCCGAACAGGGCCACCCCGGCGCCCCGTTCAGCGGAGTGGTCACCCTGACAGTGGAGGTCGGTGACCGTGTCACAGCGGGCTCGCGGGTCGGCACGATCGAGGCGATGAAGATGGAGGCCACCATCACCGCTCCCGTCGACGGCGTGGTGGCCAGGGTGCTCGCCCAGGGACCACGTCAGGTCGAGGGCGGGGAGCTCCTGCTGGTCCTCGGGACATAGCCGGGCCCGCCCGGCTATGTCCCGACCGACCGCGCTCTCACCGGCCCGGGTGTCGCGGCGCAATCCCGCGGCGACCTCCTCGAGGGCTCGGGCGTCAAGGCTTCCGGACCAGTAGTCCTCGACAGCCTTCTTGAGTTCGCGGTTCGGCCCGATACGGGGCGCACCGAGTGCGGTGGCGTGGATCTGCTTCGCCTTCTGCGGGGCAATGGTGTCGGTGGGTGTCACGACGGACGTCCTCCTGTGCGGTTCCGGTGGGCACACCGCCTTATCGGACCCGTCGTCCGCCAGGGTCACCTGTCGCCGCCCGGTCTTCACGGGTGCGCTACACGGGCGGCTGGCAGTACCGCGCCTGGTGTCCTGATCGGCCGCACGCCCTGTCCACGAGACGGCATACCGCCGGGTGCGGCGCACCCGGCACACTCGGCAGGTATTCGGACTCGAGGGCGTCGGCCCTGTGGCCGGACCTACTGGCCGTCGCTTCCCGGGATCGCTCCCAGTGCTCATGATGACGGCGGTCGTTCCCTCTCACCGCTGCGGGACAGTTCCGGATTCTCACCGGATTCCCTCTTGCGCCTCCCGTCGGGAGGCGACTCGACGAGACGTCGCCGCCCCTTCCGGGTCAGCGACGAACTCGAACCGAATGCACCGCCGTGTCTATCACACTCCCCCGGCGCGACACGGACGCTGTGTGATCATCCTCGCCCAGCCCTTCACAGCATCACGCCCGGGTTGAGGATGCCCTGCGGGTCGAGGGCTGCCTTGATGCGTCGGCTCAGTTCCATGACGTCGTCACCGAGTTGGACGGGCAGCCAGGGCGCCTTGAGCCGACCCACGCCGTGCTCTCCGGTGATGGTGCCGCCCATACCGATCGCCAGTTCCATGACCTCACCGAACGCCAGCTGGGCGCGGGCTGCACGGTCCTCGTCGTCGTCCTCCAACACGATGATCGGGTGAGTGTTGCCGTCTCCGGCGTGAGCGACAAGCGCGATCTGCACGCCGCGGCGCGCGGAGATCTCCCCGATGCCGGCGACGAGCTGCGGCAGTGCGGGCAGCGGGACGCCGACGTCCTCGAGCAGGAGGGAACCGACCTTGCCGAGGCTGGTGAACGCGGCGCGGCGGGCGACGGTGAACTGCTCGCCCTCGTCGGGGTCGTCGGTGGCGAACACCTCGGTGGCTCCGTTCGCACGGAACGCCTCCGCCATGAACTCCGCCTCGGCCGCGCGGTCGCTGCCGGTGAGGTCGGACTGGGCGAGAAGCATCGCGCCGGCGGTCGTGTCCAGCCCCATCCGCAGGTCGGCCTCGACAGCCCGGATGGTGACGTTGTCCATGAACTCGAGCATGGCGGGCCGGAGTCGACTGGTGATCGCGAGCACCGCCTCACTGCAGGCCACCACGTCGGGGAAGATGCCCACGACTGTCGAACGCGGCGCCTGCTCCGGGAGCAGGCGGATGATGATCTCGGTGACGATTCCGAGCGTGCCCTCGCTGCCGACGAACAGTTTGGTGAGGCTGAGTCCGGCGGTGTCTTTGAGGCGGGGCCCGCCGAGTCGTACGGCCGTGCCGTCGGCCAGCACGACCGTCATCCCCAGTACGTAATCGGTGGTCACGCCATACTTCACACAGCACAGGCCGCCGGCGTTCGTGGCGATGTTGCCGCCGATCGAGCAGATCTCGTACGACGACGGGTCCGGCGGGTACCACAGGCCGTGCTCGGCGACAGCTGCCTTGACCTCCGCGTTGAGCAGACCGGGTTGCACGGTCGCGGTACGGGTGACGGGGTCCACGGCGATGTCCCGCATCAGCTCCGTCGACAGCACGATCCCGCCCTCTACCGCCGTCGCACCACCGGAGAGGCCCGAGCCCGCTCCCCGCGGGACGACGGGCACCGAGTGCTCGCTCGCCCAGCGCATGACCTCCTGGACGTCTTCGGTCGTGCGGGCGCGGACGAGCGCCAGCGGCATTCCCGGGTTCGGCGCCTTGGCCCAGTCCTGGCGGTAGCCCTCGAGCAGGTCGGGGTCGGTGAGCACCGGGGCCTCACCCAGGCGGGTTTGCAGATCCTCAAGGTCGGTGGCGGTCACCTGGTGATTCGCGGCGTCGCGGTCGGCGTCTCGGTCGGTGTCGCGGTCGGCGTCGCGGTCGGCGTCGCGGTCAGCGGCACGATCAGCGGTGGGGTCGGCAGCGGGGTCAGGGGTTGCGTCGCTCATGGTCTGTGAACCTACGCCGGGGTGCCTGTACCCACGGCCACATCGCCGAGGTGCTCCCCTCGCCGTCTGTCCTGCCCTGCCCTGTCCTGCCCTGTCCGGTGGCGTCGCGGGAGCTCCTGTGGGTTTCGTGTGCCCCCCCTTTTCCCCCCGGCGCCAGGTGGGCGCATAGTGTGCTCGT
>CAMNYG010000108.1 GCA_946570335.1 uncultured Dietzia sp.
GGCCGGGGATATGACGACGAGGCAGACGGTTCGCAGTCGCCTCCCGGGCCTCGCCCCGGTACCCCGCTGCCTGCGCCGACGGATCCCCGGCTGTGGCCGCAGCGCGAGGCGCTCAAGGCGGCACTGCAGTATCCGGGTCTGGCCGGTCCGCTCTTCGATTCGTTGCCCCAGGAGTGCTACACCCATCCGGCATACGGCGCGATCGCGGAAGCGCTGGCCACGGCCGGGGGGTGTGCGGCGGGCAAGAGTGGCGCGAACTGGGTCAGCGAGGTCTCGTCCGGGCTGAAGGACGAGGGGCTCCGTCGTCTGGTCGGCGCGCTCGCTGTGGAGACTCTGCGGGTGTCGGAGGAGGCGATGCCGCGCTATATCTCCGGCGTGCTCGCTCGCCTGCAGGAGGTGTGGGTCTCCGGGCAGATCGCGGACCTCAAGTCACGTGTGCAGAGGATGAGCCCGGCGGAGGATCCCGAGGGCTACTCGGCGTTGTTCGGCGATCTCGTGGCGCTCGAGGAGTACCGGCGCGGTCTGCTGGATCAAGCCGTCGGCGCGACCCCCGACATCGCCTGACCGCACGGCGCCACAGGACAGAATGGCTCTTGACCTGGTGATTTGGTTCAGGACGACGGGACACACTAAAGTAGGTTCTCGGTATCCGGCCCAGCCGGGAACCACCCACAATCCCCCATAGCTCAATGGCAGAGCATTCGACTGTTAATCGAAGGGTTATTGGTTCGAATCCAATTGGGGGAGCACCAGAAACACCCTCCCACCTGCACGTTGTCCGCAGGGGGAGGGTGTTTTGATTGTTGGGTTATCCAGCTTTTTGGAGTTGACGGCCCGTGTTCGGAGCCTGATGGTCAGACTCCGGTCCAACGACCCGCTCCTCGGCTCCGCGCACCTGCGATCAGCAACCGACCAGCGCTTCCTGTGGAAGCTCGCCGAGCATGTCGACCGACGATCCGTTCCAGTGGAACGTGACGGTCGCTCGTCCTCTCATGTTCGCGTTGCTGTCGTCACCCACGGGCCAGCGGTACTCGACCGATACGGAGTCATCGGTGGCGTCGGTCACATGCCCCAGGGAGTTGCACGTGATCCCGGTGCCGAGGAACCGTCCCTCGTTGTAGAGGAGGAGTTGCGTAGGGGAGGAACCGGTGCCGCCTTCCGTCACGAGTTCGGCGTAGCCGAGGGTGCCGCAGAGGTTCCCGGTCTGCCAGACGGCCCACGCGTTGTCCGGGAAGGGCTGCGCGATGCGCGCTGCATCGGTCGCGACCGTAACCCCAGAGGGGGTACATGCGGTCGGCGTGGTCGAAGGGGCCTGTACGGGTGTCGATGTGGGCTGCTGGGTCGGTTGTACGTCGGGCTCGGTGGTCGCGGTGACGGTGACGGTCTCCTGCGCGTCCGTCGCTGCCGTGTTGTCGCTCGCTTCTCCGCCGGAACAGCTCGCGAGGATGAGGGGCAGCGCAAACGTGGCCACGGCGACGGGCGCCGTTCGCCGTCGACGGAGTCGGTCCCGATCACACCGCGTCGTCATGACGTTCATGTCGTCCTCCTCGGGGGCACCTCGGCGCGGCCTTCATGCTTTCCGGTCCGCTGGGGATGAATCTATCGAGTGTCGGTGCCACCGGCGGCGGACCGGAGCCGATGACCGGCACCGAGCGCGAGCCGGTGGCACGAGACGGGGACGTCCCGTGGCTTTCGATACGCTGAGCAGCGGCCCGAACTACGTCAGGAGAACCAGCGAATGACCACGAAGATCCGGATCGGCATCGCCGGCTACGGAAACCTCGGCCGCGGTGTGGAGGCCGCGCTCGCACAGAACCCCGACATGACGCTCGTGGGTGTGTACACGCGGCGTGCGCCGGAGGACGTGGTGACGCTGGACCCGGACACGCCGGTGTTCGCGTATGACGATCTCGCCACGAACGACGGGCAGATCGACGTGCTCATCCTGTGCGGGGGATCCAAGGAGGATCTCCCGGTGCAGTCGCCGGAACTCGCGGCCCGCTTCAACATCGTGGACAGCTTCGACACCCACGCGCGGGTCCCGGAGCACTTCGCGGCGGTCGATGCGCCCGCCAGGGCCGCCGGCACCACGGCACTGATCTCCGCCGGCTGGGATCCCGGCATGTACTCGATCAACCGTGTCGTGGGTGAGGCGCTGCTACCCGAGGGGGATACGTACACCTTCTGGGGCCGCGGACTGAGCCAGGGACACTCGGATGCCGTCCGTCGGGTGCCCGGGGTGGCCGCCGGAGTGCAGTACACGGTGCCGAGCGAGACCGCGATCGCCTCGGTGCGGGCCGGTGACCGGCCGACGCTGACCACGCGCCAGAAGCACGTCCGCGAGTGCTTCGTCGTGCTGGAGGAGGGAGCCGATCCCGACACCGTGCGCGAGGCCATCGTGACGATGCCGGATTACTTCGAGCCCTTCGACACCACGGTCACCTTCATCACGGCGGAGGAACTGGCCCGCGACCATCGCGCGATGCCTCACGGTGGGTTCGTCATCCGTTCCGGTGAGACCGGCGAGGGCAACTCGCAGGTGGTCGAGTACCGACTCACCCTCGGCAGCAATCCCGAGTTCACCGCCGGCGTCCTGGTGGCCTATGCCCGCGCCGTGCACCGGCTCCACGCGAGCGGCCGGGTGGGAGCGCACACCGTCTTCGACGTGGCCCCCGGGCTGCTCTCGCCCAAGACCCCCGAGCAGCTGCGCAAGGACGACCTGTGATCATTCGCCGTTCGCGGTACACGGGCAGGCCGCGCGTCTGCCGGGGTTCGCGGCCGGTCGTCCCACCTGCTGAGAGTGCCGGCGGCCTCGCACGGGAGGGCCGGGTTCGGTCCTGACTACGCTGAGGCCATGACCGACGTCGAGATCACGCTGTCCACCGGGCGGGTACGTGGGACTGCTCGGGACGGGGTGGCCAGGTTCCTCGGAATCCCGTACGCGGAGGACCCGGTCGGCGAGCTGAGGTTCGCCGCACCGGTCCCGCGTGCCCCGTGGCAGGGTGTCCGCGACGCCACCCGACCGGCGGCCACGGGGCAGCGGCTGAGGTTCGATCCGGACCCGGCCATCCCTGAGCCGATCGTCGCCGGCACCGACGTGCTGCACGTGGACGTGTGGTCGCCCGTTCAGGGGACCCGGAATCCGGTGATGGTGTGGATTCACGGCGGGGGCTGGGAATCCGGCTCCTCGCACCAACCGTGGTTCGACGGGGCGTCCTTCGCCCGGCGCGGAATCGTGGTGGTGTCGGTCGGCTACCGGCTCGGGGTCGAGGGGTTCACGCCGTTCCCGGACGCTCCCGACAATCGCGGCATGCGTGACTGGATCGCTGCACTCGAGTGGGTCCGTTGTGAGATCTCCGCGTTCGGCGGTGATCCGGGCCGGGTCACGGTCGCCGGCCAGTCCGCAGGCGGGGGAGCGGTGCTGTTCCTGCTGGGTTCGCCCGCCGCTGATGGACTGTTCCATCGGGCGATCGCCAGCTCTCCGGCGATCCTGCGGGCCCCGGCCACATACCCCCCGAAGGGGATCACGGCCGCATCCCTGGCCGCCGGGGGCAAGGGAGCCGTGGACGAGTTCCACCGCAGGCTGCGCAAGGACAATCAGTTCACGCTTCCGTTCCGCCCGGTGGTGGGCGACGATGTGGTCCCGGGGCCACCGCTCGAGGCGGTCGCGGGCGCTCAGGCCGGCCGGATACCTCTGATGATCGGCTCCACGGCAACCGAGTTCGAGGCCGTCACCGACAAGCTCCCGGGGCCGGCCCTGATTCCGGGAGCCGCGCTCATCGCGCTGTCTCAGAAGCTGCCGAGAGAAGGTCTCAGGGCCCTGGCACGTCAGTCCAACGGGCGATCGTTGCGGCGCAGCGTGGGCGCGGTGATCGATGCCGCCGCGATCCAGTCCACCGTCGCCCGCACCGCCGAGACACGGGTGGCGGCCGGCGACCCGACCTGGGTCTACGACTTCTGTTGGGAAGGGGGCAACGGGCCACGGCACTGCGCGGATCTGCCGTTCTTCTGGGGGACTCCGGACGCGGAGAACGTGGAGCGCTACCTGGGTGCACCAGCCCCGGCGGCGCTGGTGGAGGCGATGCACGACTCATGGATCGACTTCGTCAGCATCGGCGACACCGGTTTCCCCGCCTATGAGACAGCCGACCGGATGGTGCAGGCGTGGGCAGACCCGCCGGCCGTCGTCGCAGACGGGCTCGGCCCCGTGCGGCAGGTCTGGTGGCCCGAGGGCGTGCACTGACGCCTTGCTAGGATTGCGCGACACACGATCGGACCGATCCTCGGTGTGCCTATCCGGGGGCCATAGCTCAGTTGGTTAGAGCCGCGGACTCATAATCCGCTGGTCGCGGGTTCAAGCCCCGCTGGCCCCACAACGAAACCCCCTGCCCAGCAGGGGGTTTCGCAGTTGTGTAGGGAGTGCCGGCACCTCGGGGGTGCGTTGTCCGACCACGGCGTCACGGCGTCTGCGCCAGTAGACGCGTGGGGTGTCGCGGATCAGTACGCGAGCCCCATGCGCAGTGCACCGACGGCCTCGTACAGCGCCGCCCGGGCCTCCGGGCTGGTGCCGACGGCGTTGACGAACGGGTGCACCAGCGAGGCATGACGTCGCAGTGACACGGTGACCCCGGCGTCGGACATCTTGCGGGCGTATGCCTCGCCCTCGTCCCGCAGGGGGTCGAACCCGCCGGTGGCCACGTGAGCCGGGGGAAGCCCGGAGAAATCCTCGGCCAGCAGCGGGGAGGCCCGCGGGTCGGTGCGGTCGTCGTCGGAACGGATGTAGGTCTCCTCGTACCAGTCCATGTTCGACCTGGTGAGGAAGAAGCCCTCGCCGAAGGTCTCGTAGGACTGTGTCCGGGCGGACATATCGGTGGCGGGGACGAACAGCAGCTGGAACGCGGGCATCGTCTCGCCGGCGTCGCGGGTCAGGTGGCACACGACCGTCGCGAGGTTGCCTCCGGCGCTGTCGCCGCCCACGGCGATCCGGGTGGCGTCCACGCCGAGCTCGACCGCGTTGTCCCGGACGTAGCGAAACGATGCCAGGCAGTCCTCTACAGCAGTGGGGAACGGGAACTCGGGCGCGAGGCGGTAGTCCACGCTGAGGACCTTGAGGCCGCCCTCGCGGGCGATGAAACGACACGTGGAGTCGTGCGAATCGATGCTTCCGAGAGTCCAGCCGCCGCCGTGGAAGTAGACGAGCATCGGCAACACCTCATCGGTGCCGACGGGTGAGTAGAGGCGGGCCGAAAGGTCCGCGCGTGCGGGATCGTCACCGGCCAGCGGGAGGACGATGTCCTCGACGACGGCGAGGTCGACCCTGTCGCCGGAGGCGGTGAACGCCGACCGCTCGAGCGTCTTCCGCGCCTCCTCGAGGGCGAGATCCTCGTACTCACCTCTGGTCATCAGCGCGATCACCCGCAGCCCGGCTTGGAAGTGCGTGTCCAGGGTCTGGCCGTCGAGCTGACGCGGCGAGCCCGCGATCGGTCGGAGCAGTCCTCCGGGCAGTCGTCCCGCGGTGGTCATGGCCGCCTTGACGAGCCGATCCGCGGTGGTCGGAATGTAGGCCCGGTGCCCGGACATCGGAGAATTCATGGTCATATTGTGTCGTGTATCCCGCGGGCCGTGGTGGGTATCCGGTGGCTGACTGCCGCGAGGAAGAGGCCGAGCGGACCGAAGTCCCGGTGACCGCCCCCGTGTGCCGACTCGCCACGGTGTCCGCCGTCCTCGTCGTCGTTTCCTTGTCCCGGGCCGTGCGCGCCGGGCGGCGCCCCTCG
>CAMNYG010000109.1 GCA_946570335.1 uncultured Dietzia sp.
TCGTCGTCACCGAACCCGACACCGACACGACCGGCGGGAGCGGCCCCACCACGGTCGCCACCTCCGCGACCGGCCGCCCCGCCACCGACCCCGAACAGGAGTGACCACGATGACCGACACCTCCACCGTCCCCAACCCCGTGATCGACACCGAGGAGCAGCAGCAGCTACGCAAGGTCGCCTACGATCTGGGCTCGCGCTACGGCCTGGAGTACATGCGATCCAAGTCCGACGCCGGCGAGACCACCGACGAGCTGTGGTCCGAGGCCGGAAAGCTCGGTCTGCTCGGTGTGAACCTGCCCGAGGAGTACGGCGGGGGCGGCGCGGGGATGACCGAGCTGGCGATCGTGGAGGAGGAACTCTCCGCCGCCGGAGCGGGACTGCTCATGATGGTGGTCTCGCCCGCCATCAACGGCACCATCATCTCCCGGTTCGGCACACAGGAGCAGAAGGAGCGGTGGCTGCCCGGCATCGCGTCGGGGGAGACGATCACCTCGTTCGCGATCACCGAACCCGACGCCGGCTCCAACTCCCACGCCATCACCACCACCGCGCGGCGGGACGGCTCCGACTTCCTCATCAGTGGTCAGAAGACCTACATCTCGGGCGTGGACCAGGCCGACGCGATCCTCGTCGTGGCGCGGCTGGAGGGGGCGACGAGCGGACGGCTGGAACCCGCGCTGTTCATGATGCCCACCGACGCGCCCGGACTGGCCAGGACCCACATCCCCACCGAGGTGCGCACACCCGAGCGGCAGTTCCAGCTGTTCTTCGACGACGTCCGCCTGCCCGCAGAGTCACTGATCGGCGACGGCGACACCGCGCTTCTCATGCTCTTCGCCGGACTCAACCCGGAGCGCATCATGGCCTCGGGCATGGCCTGCGGTACCGCCCGCTACGCGCTCGACACGGCCACGAGGTACGCGAACGAGCGGCAGGTGTGGAAGACCCCCATCGGCGCGCACCAGGGGCTCGCGCATCCTCTCGCGCAGTGCAAGATCGAGCTCGAACTCGCCCGACTGATGATGCGCAAGGCCGCCGCGCTCGTCGACGCGGGAATGGACGAGCTGGCCGGCGAGGCCGCCAACATGGCCAAATACGCCTCCGGCGAGGCGTCCGCGCGGACGGTCGACCAGGCCATCCAGACGCTCGGCGGTAACGGACTGTCCGTGGAGTACGGGCTCGCGGGCCTGCTCGCCGCCTCCCGCCTGCCGCGCATCGCACCCGTCAGCCGGGAGATGATCCTCAACTACGTGGCCCAGCACTCGCTCGGCCTTCCGAAGAGCTACTGAGGGGATCGCCCCCGGACGACGGCGGAGCGTTGTGCGGGCGTGAGATCGACGACGACGAGAAGTGCCGGGCTCGCGCCGGAGCAGACCCTCGAATCCGAACCGCGAGATCAGCCAAGGAGACCGCGACCATGACCGCTTCTGAACCCCACCTCGTCAGCTTCGCCACCCGTGGTGGTGCCGCGCACATCACCCTCGACTCCCCGCACAACCGCAACGCCATCTCCACCGCCCTCGTCGACCAGCTCCACGCGGCTCTCGAGCGGGCAGCCGAGGACGATGCGGCCCGGGTCGTCGTCCTCGGGCACACCGGCGGCACGTTCTGCGCCGGCGCCGACCTGTCGGAGGCCTCGAGGGGCACCAGCGGTCCCCGGGGTGACGGGGGAGCGGAGCCGCTGAATCCCGCAGACGCCGCCGCGGCACGCACCCGGACCTTCCTGGACCTGCTGCGAGCGATCATCGCCCACCCCAAGCCCGTGATCGCCGCCGTCGACGGACACGTCCGAGCGGGCGGGATGGGTCTGGTCGCGGCGTGCGATCTCGCGGTGGCCGGGCCGTCGTCCACCTTCGCGTTGACCGAGGTCCGGCTCGGACTCGCCGCGGCGATGATCTCCGTGCCGCTGGCCGCCCGGGTGAACTCGCGCGACCTCACCCGGGCGCTGCTGACGGGGGAGAAGTTCGACGCCGCCCACGCACGGTCCATCGGCCTGCTCACCGAGGCCGTCGACGATGTCCCCGCGGCGGTCGACGAGCTGGTGGCCTCCTTCCGTCCCTGCTCGCCTCAGGGACTGGCGGAGAACAAGGCACTCCTGGCCGGGCCCCTGCTCGCCGAACTCGACGAGCGTGGGGACGACCTGGCGGGCATCACCGCAAGGTTGTTCGGAACCGGCGAGGTCGCCGAGGGGATGACCGCGTTCCTGGAACGCAGACCGCCCTCCTGGGCTGTGGGCGCGGAGTAGCGTGGAACGTGATCCTGGTCACGTGACCAGCGTCGGGTCAGCATCTCTCAACGAGGAGTACACGCAATGCGCACCAAGGCCGCCATCATCCGCGAACCGAAGCAGGACGCCTGGGAGATCGTCGAGGTGGACATCGACGACCCGGTGGCCGGGGAGGTCCAGGTCAAGCTGGCCGCCTCCGGGCTGTGCCACTCCGACGAGCACCTGCTCACCGGAGACCTGGTGTTCGAGAAGTATCCGCTCATGGGCGGGCACGAGGGCGCCGGAGTCGTCACCAAGGTCGGCGAGGGCGTCATCGGGATCGAGGAGGGCGACCACGTGGTCCTGGCCTTCATCCCCGCCTGTGGCACCTGCCGCCCGTGTGCGGAGGGTCTGCAGAACCTCTGCGACAACGGGGCCGGACTGCTCTCCGGTAAGGCGATCAGCGACGACGGGTTCCGCGTCCACACCGCCTCCGGCGAGGACGTGGGGACGATGTGCCTCCTGGGCACCTTCTCGCCGTACGTCACCGTTCACCAGTCGTCCGTGGTGAAGATCGAGAAGGACATCCCGCTGGACAAGGCCGCACTGCTCGGGTGCGGAGTCGCCACGGGCTGGGGCTCGGCCACCGAAATCGGCCGGGCCAGGGAGGGCGACGTAGTCGTCGTCGTGGGTGTGGGCGGTATCGGCATCAACTCGGTCCAGGGCGCGGCATCCGCCGGCGCCCGGGCGATCGTCGCCGTCGACCCGGTCGAGTTCAAGCGCGAGAAGGCGCTCGAGTTCGGCGCCACCCACACCTGCAGCTCGATGGACGAGGCCATGGCGTTGGTGGGGGAGATCAGCTGGGGCAGAATGGCAGACCTGGTGATCCTGACGATGGGCGTCGTCGAGGGCAAGGACCTGCTGCCGGGTCTCCTGCTCACCGGTAAGGGCCGCCGCTGTGTCGTCGTGGGCCTCGGCGACATGACGGCGGTTGACGCCCAGGTGTCGATCCTGGACCTGGCGATGCAGCAGAAGACCCTCCAGGGGGCGATCTTCGGCGGCGTCGGACCCCGCAAGCAGATCCCGCACCTGCTGCACCAGTACCGGGCCGGCAACCTCAAGCTCGACGAGCTGGTCACCAGGACCTACCGACTCGAGGAAATCAACCAGGGCTACCAGGACATGCGCGACGGCAAGAACATCCGCGGCGTCATCATCTACGACGAACAGGACTGGTGAGAGGAGAGGCGATGACGGCACCCGAGCAGCGCGCCCCCAAGCAGGACCGCAGCCGCATCACGCGGGAGCGACTGCTCGGAGCCTCGATCGACCTCCTCGCCACGCAGGGCTGGGCGGCGCCCACCGGGGGGGCGGTGGCCGCCGCCGCCGGCGTCTCGCGGGGAGCCGCCCAGCACCACTTCCCGACCCGCGAGGACCTCATCACGGCCGCGCTGGTCCACATGATCGACCAGAGACTCGACAGCGTCCGCGCCGTCGGGCTCGACCTTCCGGGGCACGGCCCCGAACGCACCCTCGCGGTGGTCCGCCTGATCGTCGACCACTACACCTCCGACCTGTTCAAGGCGCCCCTCCAGGTCTGGACCGCCGCCGCCAGCGACCCCGCACTGGCCGCCCGGGTGCTCCCGCTCGAGACCGCGATGTCGCGAGAGGTGCTCGGGATCGCCGCCACCGCACTCGACCGCGATCCGCACGACGCCCGCGTCCGGCGGGCCATCCAGACGACCCTCGACCTCGCCCGCGGCCTCGGCCTGGCCGACGTCCTCTCCGACGATTCGGAACGCCGCGACAAGATCATCCGGTACTGGGCCCAGACCATGCATGACGCCCTCGCCGGTACCGACCGCTCACCCTCCGAGGCGGCCCTTTGAGTCCCATTTTGACCGCGTGTCCCCACGGCGGTTAGGCTTGACCATCGTGCTCGCAGTATGCGAGCTGGAGGATCGTGCCCTGTAGGCCAGCGAGAGCGGCTGACGAGGTCGCCCGTGCGCGGCGACAGGTGTTCGAGAGTCCGGATACGAGCAACGTCCCAGTGACCGGTAGCCCCCTTGCGAAGCGGGGCCGCCAGCTAGAGAAAGTCGGTTCATGCCAACCATCAACCAGCTGGTCCGCAAGGGCCGCCAGGACAAGAAGTCGGCGACGTCGACGGCTGCCCTCAAGGGCTCGCCGCAGCGTCGTGGCGTGTGCACTCGCGTGTACACCACGACCCCCAAGAAGCCGAACTCCGCGCTCCGTAAGGTCGCCCGTGTGCGCCTGACCACCGGCGTCGAGGTCTCGGCCTACATCCCCGGTGAGGGACACAACCTCCAGGAGCACTCGATGGTGCTCGTCCGTGGCGGTCGTGTGAAGGACCTTCCGGGTGTCCGTTACAAGATCATCCGCGGCTCGCTCGACACGCAGGGCGTGAAGGACCGCAAGC
The DNA here is from genome assembly GCA_946570335.1 of uncultured Dietzia sp. Taxonomy (GTDB): domain Bacteria; phylum Actinomycetota; class Actinomycetes; order Mycobacteriales; family Mycobacteriaceae; genus Dietzia. The sequence goes on from CAMNYG010000109.1 coordinate 4,646, forward strand.
AGGCCCGCTCCCGCTACGGCGCCAAGAAGGAGAAGTAATGCCTCGTAAGGGCCCCGCCCCCAAGCGCCAGCTCATCAGCGATCCGGTCTACGGCTCGCCGCTGGTCACGCAGCTCGTCAACAAGATCCTCACGGACGGCAAGAAGACGACCGCCGAGCGCATCGTCTACTCCGCGCTGGAGATCTGCCGTGAGAAGACCGGAACCGACCCGGTCATCACACTCAAGAAGGCGCTGGACAACGTCCGACCGGCCCTCGAGGTCCGCTCCCGTCGCGTCGGCGGCGCCACCTACCAGGTGCCCGTCGAGGTCCGCCCGGGCCGCTCCACCACGCTCGCCATGCGCTGGCTGGTCACGTTCTCGCGGCAGCGTCGTGAGAACACGATGATCGAGCGCCTCGCCAACGAGATCCTGGACGCCTCGAACGGCCTGGGTGCCGCGGTCAAGCGCCGCGAGGACACCCACAAGATGGCCGAGGCCAACAGGGCGTTCGCGCACTACCGCTGGTGACCTCGGGGGCCCGGTCGGGGCGTGTCACCAAGGACACCCCCGCCCAGGGTCCCGCTGCCGCCTGTCAGGTGGCATCATTGACCAAGCCCCGTCTCGCCTCGATCAGAGCGCGTAGCCGGCATTGAAATAACCCGGTTCGTAACGGTCGATTCCGACCGCACGGGCCACCGACGACTCACGATCGGGGAGAATCCGTGGCACAGGACGTGCTGACTGACCTCAACAAGGTCCGCAACATCGGCATCATGGCGCACATCGACGCCGGTAAGACCACCACGACCGAGCGAATCCTGTTCTACACGGGTGTCAACCGCAAGGCCGGCGAGACGCACGATGGTGCCTCCACGACCGACTGGATGGAGCAGGAGAAGGAGCGTGGCATCACGATCACCTCCGCTGCGGTGACATGCTTCTGGGACGACAACCAGATCAACATCATCGACACCCCCGGTCACGTCGACTTCACGGTCGAGGTCGAGCGCTCGCTGCGCGTCCTCGACGGCGCCGTCGCGGTCTTCGACGGCAAGGAGGGCGTCGAGCCTCAGTCGGAGCAGGTCTGGCGTCAGGCCGAGAAGTACGACGTCCCCCGCATCTGCTTCGTCAACAAGATGGACAAGCT
>CAMNYG010000110.1 GCA_946570335.1 uncultured Dietzia sp.
CAGCCGCCCTGCGCACGCCCCCGCAGGGTGCCAGTCGTCCTGCGCTCGCCGTCGCCGGTCGCCAGGCGCCGCGCGGACGCCGACGTGGTTCGGGCGCCTACCCGCAGAGTTGGTCGCCGACCGCGCGCAGTGCGTCGAGATCGGAGATGTCGAACGGCAGCGACGGCACGCCCACGATATGCACGTCGGGGTGGGTGTCGGTGAACGACTCGAGCAGCCGCAGCTCCTGACGGGCGGTCCGGGCACGGTCGGCGTGGATGCGCAGCACGGCCTCGGCCTCGGGATTCTCGCCGGCCAGTCGGTCGGCGGCGGCCCCCGCCTGCTCGGCGCTGATGTCGGTCAGTCGGGGGTGAGTCCGGTTGATCACGACCCCGGCGAGCGGCATCTTCTCCTCGGACAGGCGCTCGGCGAAGAACGCGGCCTCACGCAGCGCGGGGCGTTCGGCGGAGGAGACCACGATAAACTCGGTGCCCTTGCGCCGCAGGATCTCCTGCGTGCGGGCGGCGCGCGCGGTGAAGCCCCCGAACGTCGTGTCGAGCGCCACCACCACCTCGGACGCATCGGCCAGCATGGTCGAGCCCACCACCGCGGACAGGCCGCGCATCGCGGTGCTCATCGCGCCGGTCACGAGCCGCCCCACGCCGCGACCGGGCGCGGAGAGCAGTCGCATGAGGCGGCTGTCGAGGAAGGATCCGAGTCGGCTCGGGGCGTCGAGGAAGTCGAGGGCGTTCCGCGAGGGAGGGGTGTCGACGACGACGAGGTCCCACGTCGAATCGTCGAGCAGTTGCCCGAGCTTCTCCATGGCCATGTACTCCTGCGTCCCCGCAAACGAGGTGACCATCGTCTTGTAGAAGCGGTTGTCGAGGATCGACCGGGCCTTTTCGGGCGTGGTGTTGGCGGTGACCAGCTCGTCGAAGGTGCGACGCATGTCGAGCATCATCGCGTGCAACGATCCGCCCGCCTCAGTTTGTCCGGACCCGAGATCGACGGGGGAGGGCTCGTTGGAGAGCTCGTCGATCCCCAGCGCCTGAGCGAGCCGGCGGGCCGGGTCGATGGTCAGCACCACCGTGTCACGGCCGAGTTCGGCGGCCCGCAGCCCGATGGCCGCGGCGGTGGTGGTCTTGCCCACGCCGCCGGCGCCGGTGCAGACCACGACGCGGGTCCGGGGATCGGTGAGTAGATCGGTGATGTCGAGACGACGGGCCATGTCAGCGGACTCCCTGATCGACGAGGGTCGAGGCGAGGTCGTAGAGATCGGTGACCTCGACCCCGTGCGGCAGAGCGGGAAGTACGAGTGTGGGGCAGCCGGCCGAGGTCAGCGTGTCGCCGGCCCGCAGCTGGCCGCGTGCGACGCGCGCGTGCTCGATCGCCTCCACAAGGAGTCCCTGAAGTCCCTCGTCGTCTACCTCTACACCCGTCGCCTCAAGGCCGGCGAGGACGGCCGCGGCGTCGATCTTCTCCTCGGCGACTCGCTCGAGCGCGTCGCCGTCCAGGTGGCGGGCCTCGGCGCGGTTGATGATGACCTGGCCCATGCGCAGTCCGTGCCCCTTGAGCTCGGCGATCGCCTCGATGGTCTCCTGCACCGGCAGGGACTCCAGCAGCGTCACCAGGTGCACCACGGTGCGTTCGGAATGGACGAGCTCGGCCACCGCTTCGGCCTGGCGACGGATCGGGCCGCCGCCACCGGCGAGATCGGCCATCGCGGTGGTCACATCGAGGAACTTGCCGATCCGACCCGTAGGTGGGGCGTCCACCACCACGGCGTCGTACACGACCTCCTTCTTGGAGTGCTCGCGCGTCACGACCTCGTAGATCTTGCCGGTGAGCAACACGTCCTTGAGTCCCGGCGCGATGGTGGTGGCGAACTCGATCGCGCCGACCGACTTCATCACCTTGCCCACCACGCCCAGGCGGTAGAACGTGTCGAGATAATCGAGCATCGCGGCCTCGATGTCGATCGCCAGGCCGAACACCTTTCCGCCGCCGTCGACCCGGGCGACGAGCTCCTCGCGGTAGGGAAGTGGCGCGCGGTCGAAGATCCGGGCGATGCCCTGACGCTCCTCGACCTCCACCAACAGGACCTTCTTGCCGGTCGAGGCCAGCGCGAGCGCGAGCGCGGCGGCCACGGTCGTCTTACCCGTGCCGCCCTTACCGGACACGTAATGCAGTTCGGCGCGCGCCGAATCGTCGGACCAACCGGTGGACAACTCGTCGGCGATCGTCGGCCGCGGCGGCGCCAGGGGGCCCGGATTCTTCGTGGACGGCATGCGCTCCACACTAGGCCCAGAGGCCGTACCGCGCGGGTCGCTCCTGACTTCCCTAGAGTGGGGGCATGAGCGAAGCCAATGACTCCCCCCGGTTCGAGTACGCGACCGTCCCCCTGCTGACGCACGCCACCAAGCAGATCCTCGACACGTGGGGAAGTGACGGCTGGGAGCTGGTCTCCGTGCTGCCCGGCCCCACGGGCGAGCAGCACGTCGCCTACATGAAGCGTCGGCTCTGATGGCCGAGGCCGAGCCCGCCGGCTATTGGACCCGCAAACTCGAGCAGTTGGGGCTGGAGTTGCCGACGGTCGTGCCGCCGGTCGCCAACTACGCTCCGGCCGTGCGGACGGGGTCGATCGTCTACACCTCCGGCCAGTTGCCGATGGTCGACGGCGCGCTCGTCGCGACCGGCAAGGTCGGTGCCGCCGTGTCGCCCGAGCAGGCCGCTGATCTCGCCCGCACCTGCGCGCTCAACGCGTTGGCCGCGGTCGACGGCCTGTTGGGTATCGACGCGGTGGTGCGGATCGTCAAGGTCGTGGGCTTCGTGTCGTCCGCGCCCGGGTTCTCCGGTCAGCCGGCGGTGCTCAACGGTGCCTCGGACGTACTGGGCGAGATCTTCGGCGACGCCGGGGTTCACGCCCGTTCGGCCGTCGGGGTCTCCGAGTTGCCCCTGGACGCGCCGGTCGAGGTCGAGATCATCGTCGAGGTCGAGGGGTAGATCCTGATGCCCGCAGGCCTGGCCCCGATCCGATTCCCGGCGTACGAGACCCTGCGTCCCGTGACGGAGCTGTCCGGGGTCATCCTCTGCGACAACCCGTCGGAGATGACCTTCGAGGGGACCAACACGGTCATCCTGCGTGCTCCGGGTTCCGCCACCTGCGTGGTGGTGGACCCGGGCCCTGACGACCGTGCGCACGCCGAGCGCATCGCGGCGATCGTGGGGGAGGTCGAGCTCGTGCTCATCACCCACCGCCACGGTGATCACACCGACGGGATCGAGCATCTGCGCGCCCTCACCGACGCCCCTGTGCGGGCCGTGCAGGAGCGCTTCTGCCGCGATGCCCGGCCGCTTGACGACGGCGAGGAGATTCACGCCGCCGGGCTGGACATCATCGTGCTGGCCACCCCGGGTCACACCGCGGACTCGGTGAGCCTCGAGGTCCGCGCCGCCGGCACCGGGTTCACCGCGCCAGCGGACTGCGTGGTCCTGGGCGACACGATCCTGGGCCGGGATTCGACCGTGCTCGACTCGACCGACGGCGACCTCGGCGACTACCTGGCGAGCATGGATCTCCTGGCCGGGCGGGCCGACGGGGTGACCGGCATCCCCGGTCACGGGCCGGACGTCGAGAACACCGGACGCGCGGCCCAGGTGCTGGGCCAGCACCGGCGTTCACGGCTCGATCAGATCATCGCGGCCCGCGCCGAGCTGGGGCACGATGCGGTTGCCGCCGCGTTCACACAGCACATCTACCGCGATGTCTCGCCGTTCCTGCTGAAGGTGGCCGAGCAGTCCACCAGGGTCGCGCTGCGCTATCTGGAGCGCCGCGAGTCCGGGTCCTGACCCCGCCTTAGGCCGAATCCGCTGCTCTGCCTCCTGATCCGCCAGTCCTGTAGGAGTAGCGGACCCGCAGGGAGAGCAGCGGACCCGCAGGCGGGCGAGCAGCAGGCCCGCAGGGAGAGCAGCAGACCTCGGGGGAGGCGGGGGCGGCGCGGCGGATCAGCGGGCGCGGCGGGCCAGACGCTCGGTGTCCGAGATGATGACGCTCTTGCCCTCGAGCCGCAGCCAACCACGGTGCGCGAACTCGGCCAGGGCCTTGTTCACGGTCTCGCGCGAGGCGCCGACCAGCTGGGCGATCTCCTCCTGCGTGAGGTCGTGCGTCACGCGGATGTTGCCGCCCTCCTGCGTGCCGAAACGCTGGGCGAGCTGCAGCAGGGCCTTGGCCACGCGGCCGGGGACATCGGTGAAGATCAGGTCCGCCAGGTTGTTGTTCGTGCGGCGCAGGCGGCGCGCGAGCACCCGCAGCAGCTGGTCGGAGATCTCGGGGCGCTCGGCGATCCAGCGCTTGAGCGCGGACCGGTCCATGGCCTGCACGGTCACATCGGTGACACACACGGCCGACGACGTGCGCGGGCCCGGGTCGAAGATGGACAGCTCGCCGAACATGTCGGATGGGCCGAGGATGGACAGCAGGTTCTCGCGGCCGTCCGGCGCCTTGCGGGAGAGCTTCACCTTGCCGGAGGTGACGATGTACAGGCTGTCACCCTGCTCGCCCTCGCGGATGATCACGTCACCCTTCGAGTACTCCTCGCGTGTCAGGTCATCACGCAGAGCGGACACCGCCGACGGCTCGACACCCTGGAAAATACCTGCCCGGGTGAGGACGTCGTCGGCAGACTGGTCCGTGCGGCGATCAATCGTCACAGTCTGTGACCCTCCGTTCGGGCGCGGACATGCTTGTCGGCGCCATGGCGTGCGTGTGGCGAAAGCCACTGTAGTCGTTCTCGCGCCGCAGGTGTGACCAACGCGCGCTCAAATTCTGCGTGTCAGGATTCGATCGGTTGCGGCTCGGACAGGATCGAGGACTCGAACCTGTCCATGAGGAGGGCGAAGCCGGCCAGGAGGACCGGGACCAGAACGACGAGGATTCCCTGCATGGCCGTAGATTATCCACCCCCCGGGTGCGCCGCCGGGCACAGGGTGGCCGGAACCGCCGCCGCACAGGGCGTGCTGCCGGCGACTATCGTTGCGGGAACGGAAAGTTCGCCTCGCCACTTCCCCCCGGCGGGGTGGGAGCGGCCCCCGGTCAGTTGCCTCGTCGGAGCGGCTGCCCGCCGCCAGGCTGACTAACCGTAATGTGGACTCATGCCCGACCCCGCTCACGCTGTGCCGAAGCGCCGCAGAAAAGGGGTGGCCGCGAGGGGGGTGGAAACCGACCTCGGGCGCACCCGTCGTGCCAGACGCATGCTCCGCACCCTCGAGACCGCGTTCCCGCACGTGTACTGCGAGCTCGACTTCCGTGATCCCCTCGAGCTGAGCGTCGCCACGATCCTGTCCGCACAGTGCACCGACAAGCGGGTCAACGAGGTCACCCCGGCCCTGTTCAAGCGCTACCGGACCGCCGCGGACTACGCCGCCTCGGACCGAGAGGAACTGGAGGCGTTGATCCGCCCCACGGGCTTCTACCGGAACAAGGCGCGGAGCATCCAGGGCCTCGGGGCGGCCCTGGTGGACAGGTATGACGGCGAGGTGCCGCAGCGGCTGGAGGACCTGGTCACGCTCCCGGGATTCGGCCGCAAGACCGCCAACGTAGTCCTCGGCAACGCGTTCGGCGTCCCCGGCATCACCGTCGACACCCATTTCATGCGCCTGGTGGCACGCTGGAGGTGGACCGAGGCCACAGACCCGGTCCGCATCGAACGCGAGGTGGCCGAGCTGCTGCCCAGGGCGACCTGGACCGATGCCAGCCACCGGATCATCTTCCACGGCCGCCGTGTCTGCCACGCC
>CAMNYG010000111.1 GCA_946570335.1 uncultured Dietzia sp.
ACCACCGACGCCGTGCAGGTGCTCGGCGGCGTCGGCTACACCCGTGAGTTCCCGGCCGAGCGCTCCATGCGCGAGTCCAAGATCACCCAGATCTTCGAGGGCACCAACCAGATCCAGCGCCTGGTGATCGCACGAGGCCTGTCCAACTGAGCCCTGCGCCTATGGTGGGCCGCATGGCCCCGCACTCTGACTCCCCCTCCCCCGCCGAGTACGTCGTTCTGCTCGACGAGGACGGCACCCCCATCGGGTCGGCCGACAAGGCGGTCATCCACACCGCCGAGACCCCGCTGCACCTGGCCTTCTCGTGCCACCTGGTCGACGACGACGGGCGCGTGCTGCTCACCCGACGCGCACTGGGCAAGCTGACCTGGGCCGGGATCTGGACCAACTCGTTCTGTGGCCACCCCGGTCCCGGCGAGGACCCGGCCGACGCGATCGTCCGGCGGGCCGAGCAGGAGCTGGGCACGGTCGTCGACTCGATCGAACCCGCGATCCCGGACTTCCGCTACCGCGCCGTCGACGACACCGGCGTGGTGGAGAACGAGATCTGCCCGGTCTTCACCGCCCGCATCCGTGCCGACCTGCACCCGCGCGCCGACGAGGTGTGCGCCCACCACTGGGCACGGCCCGAGGATGTGCGCGTCGCGGTCGAGGCCACACCGTTCGTGTTCAGCCCCTGGATGGTGGCGCAGGTCCCGCGGATGGCGCTCTATTCCCGCTAGATGAGCACATGCGCTCGCCCGCCCCGGTCCCGCGTGGGACCGGGGCGGGCGAGCGAGAACAAGTAGCGTCAGAGCCTTCGGGGCGGGCTACCGTCCGGCAGAGTCCTCGACGGTGAAGGTGAGCGTGTCCGTGTAGGTCTTGCCGTACCGGTCCGTCCCGGTGACCTCGACGGTGTGCTCACCGGCGGCGAGATCGGACGGCAGGGCGAACTGCCACACGTGCGGGCTCGCCTGAGCCACCGAGCCGCTGCTCGACAGGTTGTGCGTGGCCGAGACCGGGTCGGTGAACGCCCACCCCTTGTTGAGCGCCTCCCCTGTCGCCGGCTGCGTGTGCGTGCCCGCGACGGCGGCGTCACCGTCGAGCGAGAAGGTCACGTCGGCGGCAGTGGAACCGGCGAAGAAGCTCGTCGAGATCCAGGACTCACCGCTGCGGACGTCCTCCAGGGACACGGTGTCGGTCGCGATCGGGCCGGGGCCCTCACCGGCCTTGTCGTCGTCCTGCCACTGCTTGGCCTCCGCGGCCCACTCACGCCAGGTCGGGCTGTTGATCCCGGTGAGGAACTGCTTGTCCTGCGGCTCGCCCCGGACCGTGTAGTACTCCGACCGCTCGGTGCCGTCGAACTCGAAGGTCAACACGCCAGGCTCCGCGGCCTCCGAGGTGTACGAGTACGGCACGCCGTCGTCGTTGAGCTCGCCCGAGTACCAGGAGCCCGACACCGCGCCGGCCACCACCTGGTCGTGGGTGAGCTCGGGGACCCCCGATTCCGCCCACTCGGCACGCTGGTCGCCGGCGATGTGGTGCTCGAGCGTGTGGGTGTGGCCGCCGACGGTCACCGCGTTGGGATACTCCGCGAGGATCTCGTAGAGCTCGGCGGCGTTGTCGGTGACGACCCCCGTGTAGCTGACGATCGGCGCGTGCCCGGCCACCACGATCGGTGTGTCCTTCTCCACCGTGGCCAGGTCGTTGCGGAGCCACTCGAGCTGCTCGTCGGAGATCGCCTCGGTGTAGCCGCCGTTACCGCCGTCGGCGTCCGCGCCGTTGTAGATGATGTTGAACAGGCCCACGAAGTGGGTCTGACCCACGTCATAGGAGTAGTACGGGGCACCGAAGTCGCGCCGGTAGGTGTCCACGGAGTTCTCCGGGCCCGCGGCGTCGTAGTCCATGTCGTGATTGCCCGGCACGGCCCGCACCGGCCCGTTGGCCTCGGCGTAGGAGTCCCTGAGCGCCGGGTTCAGCGCGAGGTCATCTCCCACGTTGTCTCCCAGGAGCAGCAGGCCGCAGCCCGCGTAGTCGTCGCGCGCCATGAGGTCGGCGATCGCCCCGGCACGTGCGTACTCCATCTCCTGCATGTCGTAGGCCTGGGTGTCGCTGGCGATCGCGCAGGACTGCTGCGGGTCCGCCGTGGCCTCGGATGCCACCATCGGGAAGTTCACCGCCTGCGGGAGGTCGCCGGTCGGCTCGAGACCGCCGAACTTCAGTTCCGGAGAGCCCTGCGGATAGTGGTTGTAGCTGAACTGGGCGAAGTTCTGCTCGTCGACCGGCACCTGCCAGCCGGCGGGCTGGGTGACGAACGCCGTGAAGTCGCCCCGCACGGGCAGCTCGTAGCGGCCCTCGGCGTCGGTCTGCACCACGTCGAGGCCGTTGGAGACGCTGACTCCCGGAATGCCGGCTTCCCCACCGTCAATCCGCGAGTTCTTGTTGGCGTCGTCGAAGACCCGGCCCACCAGGGTGTCCGGGTCCGCCGCCTCACCGTCGACAACCTCGACTCCACCGACGTAGAGACCGTCGTTGGTCGTCGGACCGCCCGGGATCAGATCGCCGAGGGAACCGCTCCCCGAGCCGGAGTCACCGAGGGAGCCGAGCGGCAGTGGCGCGTCGCTCAGGGACCCGCCGTCCTGGGCGGCAGCGGGAATGACGGACAGGCTGATCGCGGTCGCGGCTGACAGGCCGGCCAGCCCGACCAGACGTCCGGCACGTCGGGCGTGACGGACACGGGAACAACTCGGGGACATCCATGCTCCTCAATACGAAGTAGACAGTGGCACTTGCGATGTCACAACGTACGGAGCGAGAGAGTCGTCACGATTGACGACGTGGAACAGAGAGCTGAACGGAGCCTGTCCGGCGAGTCACCCCAGGTCACCACTCCTCGTGGACCGGCCACCGACCACCCGGAAGCCCCACCTGCTAGGAATGTTCCCCGCGTGCACGGGTGCCCACGCGGGATCAGCGCTCGGCTGGATCAGCCGGGAACGCTGATGCGCCCCTCCTCGGCCGCCCGGCCGATGTCAGTGCGGAAGTGGCCGCCGGCCAACTCGATACCGTCGAGGATCCGGTACGCCTCCGCACGCGCTGAGGCCAGGTCGGCGCCCGTGCCGACGACCGACAGGACACGCCCACCGGCGGAGACGAGCCGCCCCTCGGAATCGCGTCCGGTGCCCGCGTGCAGCACGCCGGGCTGCTCGGCACCCGTGATGAGATCGCCACGGCGCGGGGTGGCCGGGTAGTGCTCGGCGGCCAGCACCACGGTCACGGCGGCACCGTCCCGCCACACCAGTGGCGGCAGCTCGGCGAGCGTGCCGGTGGCGACCGCGTTCAGAGTCTGCCCCAGCGGGGACTCGAGCAGCGCCAGGACCGCCTGCGTCTCGGGGTCGCCGAACCGGCAGTTGAACTCCACGACCTCGGGCCCCCGCGAGGTGATCGCGAGACCGGCGTAGAGCAGGCCCGAGAAGCCGCAGCCACGCGCCACCATCTCGCGGGCGACCGGCTCGCACACCTCGGTGACGATCCGCTCGACCATGCCCTCGGGCAGCCACGGCAGTGGCGCGTAGGCGCCCATGCCGCCGGTGTTGGGGCCACGGTCACCGTCACCGACGCGCTTGTGGTCCTGCGCGGGCAGCAGCGGGACCACCGTCTCACCGTCGACGAGGCAGAACAGCGAGACCTCGGGGCCGTCGAGGAACGACTCGAGCAGAACCGGGTGTCCGTCGTCGAGGCAGGCCAGCGCGTGGGCGTGGGCTGCCGCGCGGTCCGGGGTCACCACGACTCCCTTGCCGGCGGCCAGGCCGTCGTCCTTGACCACCCAGGTGGGGCCGAAGCGGTCGAGCGCCTCGTCGAGGTCCGCGGGCGAGTCCACGATCTCGGCGCGTGCGGTGCGCACACCGGCGGCGGCCATGACGTCCTTGGCGAACGCCTTGGAGCCCTCGATGCGGGCGGCCTCCGCGTTGGGGCCGAAGACGGGGATCGAGGCGGCGCGCAGTGCGTCGCACACGCCGGCGACGAGCGGGACCTCCGGTCCGACGACGACGAGATCGGCACCCACCCGGCGGGCCAGCGCGGTGACCGCCTCCGGGTCGGTCAACGAGACATCATGACTGGTGGCCTGAACCATGCCGGGATTGCCCGGAGCCACATGGAGCTCCGTCACGGCAGGGTCGGCCGCGAGGGCGACGAGGAGGGCGTGCTCACGGGCACCGGAACCGATCACGAGAATGCGCACAGCGCCTACACTAGCGCCGCCGCCGCGTCCACCTGACCGGGCCCGCCCTGATCGTCCCGGGCGGGGCACCGTGCAGGGCTCTCAGTGTCTGATGTCGGCGAGGATTCCGGGGGGCAGATCGGCAGCCTCCCGGATCTGCGCGCCCTGCTCGGTGAGCATGTCCGTCATGCACAGGTCGATGGCGCGGGCGATGGCCACGGCGGCCTCGGCGGTGCCCATCGGATGGACGTCGAACATGGCCTGCGCGCTGAGGCCGTCGATCGCCGCCCACAGGACCCGCTGACTGTCGAGCCGCAGACCCGCGGTGAACGTGCCGACGCTGATACCGCGGTCGATGATCGTCTGCATCAGCTCGCGGACCGCCATGCCCTTCTCGGCGACGATCGTGGAGGAACCGAGGTTCTCGATCATCATCCGGGCCCACGCCGGCTCGTCGACGGCGAATTCCACGATCGCGATCGCGGCGTTGCGCAGGTCGATGTAGGCCGCCAGCACCGGGTCGGCGGTGAAGGACGTCGGCTCGACCGAGGCGACCCGGTCCCGCATCGCGACGAAGCCCTGCGCCGAGACCTCCTCGACCAGCTGCTGACGGTTGGCGAAGTGGCGGTACGCGGCCGTCGCGGAGACTCCGATCTGCGGGGCGATCTCCCTGAGGACGATCGCCTTGTCACCGGACACACGGGCACGCGCCGTGGCCTCGGCGATGATGGCGTTGCGCAAATCACCGTGGTGGTACGCCTTCTTCTTCCCGGCCCCGGTCACCGTGGTCTCTTTCGCGGCGCCCGCCACCGTCGACACACAGGCCTCGACCATGACGACGCTCCTTCTGCTATTCGAGGGGTTCGGTCCACGCCTCGCGACGCGACCGCATAACTCCCATTAGATCACTTGTCACCACTCATGCTCGCCTGCACGCTCGCCGCGGCCCGTACTCTGGATGTCATGTCGACGGTTTTCAGCAAGATCATCGCCGGTGAGTTGCCGGGCCGCTTCGTCTGGAAGGACCCGGAGGTGGTGGCGTTTCTGACCATCGCTCCGGTCGCGCCCGGCCACACCCTCGTCGTGCCGCGGGCCGAGGTGGACCGCTGGACGGACCTCGAGCCCGAGCTCCTCACTCGCCTCAACGAGGTCGCACAGGCCGTGGGCAAGGCCGTGCTGAGCGGGTTCGGCGCATCGCGCGCCGGCTACCTCATCGCCGGCTTCGAGGTACCCCACACCCACATCCACGTGTTCCCGGCCAACGCCATGTCCGGTTTCGACCTGTCGCTGGCCGACCCGGACGCTCCGGCCGAGCAGTCGGATGCCGCCGCCGGGACCATCCGTCGGTCACTGCGCGAGCTCGGTTACGGGGAGTTCGTCCCCGAGGCCTGAGACCGGTTCCGGGGGCCGCGCGGCC
>CAMNYG010000112.1 GCA_946570335.1 uncultured Dietzia sp.
CGCGCGGCAGGGGCGTCACCGCGGCGCGCCGACCCTGCCCCCGCCACCACACCCCGTCCCCCCGGGACGGGAACAAGCAGACTCCCCGGAGTGTTATGCCGTGTGGAGTTCAGACGCGGCAACTCTGACAGGCACCTCTGACGAGATCGTCCGACCACCGCGAGCCCGACCGCCGTTCCCCGAAGGAGCCCGAAGAAGCAATGAGCGAGACCATCCACGACGTGATCATCGTCGGATCCGGCCCGGCCGGCTACACCGCCGCCATCTACTCCGCCCGCGCCGAGCTGGAGCCGCTGGTGTTCGAGGGTTCGCAGTTCGGCGGTGCGCTCATGACCACCACCGACGTCGAGAACTTCCCCGGCTTCGCCGACGGCATGATGGGTCCCGATCTCATGATGCAGATGCGCGAGCAGGCCGAGAAGTTCGGTGCCGACCTCCGCATGGAGGATGTCACCGACATGGACCTGACCGGGGACGTGAAGATCGTGCGCGTCGGGGAGGACGAGTACAAGGGCCGCGCCGTGATCCTCGCGATGGGGGCCGCCGCACGCTACCTCGGCATCCCTGGTGAGCAGGAGTACCTCGGCCGGGGCGTGAGCTCGTGTGCCACGTGTGACGGCTTCTTCTTCCGCGACAAGCCGATCGTCGTGGTGGGTGGAGGCGACTCCGCGATGGAGGAGGCCACGTTCCTCACGAAGTTCGGATCGTCGGTGACAATCGTGCACCGCCGCGAGGAGTTCCGCGCCTCCAAGATCATGCTCGAACGCGCCCGCGCCAACGAGAAGATCTCCTTCATCCTCAACACGGCGGTCGACGAGGTCCTGGCCGGTGAGAACGGCTCTGTCGAGAAGTTGAAACTGCGCAACACGGTCACCGGCGAGACCAGCGAACTCGAGACCGCCGCGATGTTCGTGGCCATCGGGCACGACCCGCGCTCCGAGCTGGTGCGCGACCAGCTCGAGGTGGACGAGAACGGCTACGTCCTCACCGGGCAGACCACCGCCACCTCCATCCCCGGCGTCTTCGCCTGCGGCGACCTCGTGGACCACCGCTACCGCCAGGCCATCACCGCCGCCGGCTCCGGCTGCTCCGCCTCGATCGACGCCGAACGCTGGCTCGCCGAACAGGTCTGACACCCACCACACTTCCTCGAAAGGATCATCATCATGGCCTCGACCCCCAACATCGTCGACGTGACCGAGTCGGACTTCGCCGACGCCGTCCTGACCTCCAGTGGCTCCAAGCCGGTCCTGGTGGACTTCTGGGCCACCTGGTGCCGCCCCTGCACCATGATGGCCCCGGTCCTGGACGAACTCGCCGGCGCCGAATCCGACAAGCTCACGGTGGCCAAGGTGGACGTCGAGGCCAACCAGGAGTTGGCCGCCGAGTACCAGATCACCGCCATCCCGGCGCTGCTGCTGTTCTCCGAGGGCAAGGTCGTCAAGCGCATCACCGGCGCCAAGTCCAAGTCCGCACTGCGCGCCGAGCACGGACACGCCCGCGGGAGGAGAGCCACCCGAACGAGGACCGGTCTCACGGCAGACACGGGGCCGCCCCGCCGGCGTACCCCCCGCGGCCGGTACGGCCCCGGCATCTGACCGAGCGACCCGGTAAGTTCGTGCGGGTACCGATCCGTAGACGAGCAGGAGGAATCCCATGGCGTGGCGACGTGGTGACCGTGGGCCCGAAGTGGCCGCAATCCGGGCCACCCTCGCAGGAATGGGCCTGCTCCACAACATCGATTCCGTGGGGGTCACCGAGCCCGAGAGCGGCTCGGTCCTGGCCCGTACAGACGCCGTGTTCGACGCGGACCTCGAAGCCGCCGTTCTGGCGTTCCAGCAGGCCAGGGGACTGATCTCCGACGGGATCGTGGGCGCCGCCACCCAGGCCGCTCTCGACGACGCCAGCCACGTCCTGGGCACCCGGGATCTCAGCTACATCGTGTCCAAGCCGATGGCCGGTGACGATGTGGGGCAGCTGCAACGGCGCCTCGCGGAACTGGGCTTCTACACCGGACCGGTCGACGGCACCTTCGGGCCCGTCACCCACGGCGCCGTGACGGATTTCCAGCGCGACTGCGGACTGACCGCGGACGGCGTGGTGGAGGCGGAGACCCTCGCCACACTCGGACGCTTCTCCACACTGTTCAAGGGCGGCGACGTGGCATCCCTCGTGGAGAAGGAGCGGGCCCGCACCTCGGGGCCGATGCTCGCCGGCAAGCGGATCGTCCTGGACCCGGGGCCGAGCGGTTCGGAGAACCCGATCCGGATCGAGACCCCGTACGGCACGATCACCGACGCGGAACTGCTGTGGGACATCACCCAGCGGCTCTCCAAGCGGATGAACCAGGCCGGCGTGGAGGTGTTCCTCTCACGCCCCGAGGCCATGATCCCCACTGATCCCGAGCGTGCCGAGATCGCCAACGCGTTCAACGCGGACCTCATCATCTCACTGCGTCTGGACCGGCATCACAACCCTGTCGGCAACGGGGTGGCGACGTTCTACTTCGGCAACTCGCTCGGCTCCGAGTCCATGCTGGGGGAGGCCCTGTCGGGCTTCATTCAGCGTGAGATCGTCAGCCGGACCTGCCTGCGGGACTGCCGTACGCACGGACGTAGCTGGCCCCTGCTCCGGATGACCCGTATGCCGTCGGTGCAGATCTACCTCGGCTACGCACACAATGCCGGCGATCTGGCGATTCTCGGCGACCGGAAAGAGCAGGACACGATCATCGACTCGATCCTGGTGGGCGTCAAGCGCCTCTACCTTCTGGACGAGGATGATCACCCGACCGGCTCGATGTCAGTGGACGAGCTCATCAACTACGAGCAGCGTCAGCGCGACTGACCGGACGTGACGGCTCCACCGGACCGGATCGGCCTCCGGATCGGTCCCGGCGTCTCTACAGATGACGAGGACCGGAGCTGAATCCGGGGGACGGCAGCGCTGCCGACGCGGACGCCCCCGACAGCACACCGAGCCCGCGGGTCAGCTTGCCCCTCTCGGCGAAGAGTTGATCGAGCGCCTTCTCGACGTCGGCTTTCCACTGGTGTTCGCTGTCGATGTCCAAGCGCAGCCGCGGGTACGTCTCGTGCTCGGCCACCACGGTGAATCCGTGCTCCAACAGGAAGCTGGCACCCGGGATGCACGAGTTCGCACCGCACCCGTCACGTGACGCTTCCGGCTCCGGCTGCTCGGCCGTGACCCCGAACGCCTCGATCGCCTTGATTCCGCGGCTCCGCAGGTCCACCACCACGGAATCCAGCAACGCCGTCAGCACTCCGGTAGGGGAGTCTGCTTCCACCGACATCCCCGCCAGAAGTATGGCGTCGGCTCCGACCGGCCCGGTGGGGAAGCACGTCGCCCGGGGCACCATCCCGGGTGGAGCGTAGAAGACAGCTCCCGCCGCACGTTCCCCGTGAGTGGCGAGCTGTCCGCACGCGCCCCACTCCAACGTGACGCGATTGATCCACGCCTCCTTCTCGAACTCCGGGTCTCCGGATGTGGGTTGCCCGTTCTGCCCATCGGTCTGCCAGTAGACACAGCGGCGTGCCCGGAGCCCGAGTTGGCTCACGACGGAGAAGTCGAGAGTTCGGATTGAGATCATCGGGATGTTCCGGGGGTTCCACCCTCGAGTAGTGCGAGTACTCGAGCGAGGTCGTCGGCGTCACCCACGTCGATCGTGATCTTGCCCTTGCGGCGTCCCATCGCGACCGAGACCTTCGTCTCGAAGAGATCCGACAGTCGGCCGGCCACTGCCTCGAGCTCCGGATCCCGGGGGCGGCCTCGCGGGGCGGGCCGGGGCTTGTCCTCCGTGTCCCCGGCATCCCGGTTGGCAAGGGTGACGATCTCCTCGGTGGCGCGGACCGACAATCCCTCTGCGACGATACGAGCCGCCAGGTCATCCTGCGCCGCCGCTCCCGATTCCAGGCCGAGCAGGGCCCGCGCGTGGCCGGCGGAGAGAACCCCTGCCGCGACCCGACGCTGCACAGCGGTGGGGAGTTGGAGTAGGCGGATGCTGTTGGTGATGGCCGGCCGGGAACGACCGATGCGTTCCGCCAGCTCCGACTGTGTCACCTTGAACTCGTCGAGAAGCTGCTGGTAGGCGGCCGCCTCTTCGAGGGGGTTGAGCTGAACCCGGTGGATGTTCTCCAAGAGCGCGTCCCGGAGAAGGTCCTCGTCCTCCGTCTGCCGGACGATGGCCGGGATGGTCTCGAGCTCTGCGCGCTGACTGGCCCGCCAGCGACGCTCACCCATGATCAGCTGGTAGCGGTCATCGCCTATCTCCCGGACGACGATCGGCTGGAGGAGGCCGAACTCCTTGACCGAGTGCGACAACTCGGCGAGCGCTTCCTCGTCGAAGTACGTGCGGGGCTGCTTCGGATTGGGTTCTATCGCCGCCGGCGAGATCTCGCGGTAGACGGCTCCCGGATCTACGAGATCCTCTGTTTCACGTGAAACACCCGACCGCGACGACCGGGCCGTGTCCGAGGTGGTGATCCCCTTCTTCGCCGATTTCTCGGCACCGTCTTCCGCTCCGGTGGCGTCGGCCGCCGAGGCTGAACGCGACCGCGGGGGAGTGGTCCGAGGCCCGCCACCGCGCGGACCCAGGATCACATCGGCCGCATCATTACCGAGACGAGGACCCTCCTCGGGACCGGTGGGGATCAGAGCTGCGAGTCCCCGCCCCAGACCACCCTTACGTTGCTGGCTCATCGTTCTGCCTCCACACCATCCACGAGAAGCGGGCCACGGGCATTGAGTTCACGCGCCGCATCGAGATACGCCAGAGCACCCCGTGATCCCGCGTCATACTGCAGGATCGTCATCCCGAATCCCGGAGCCTCGGACACCTTCACGCTTCGCGGGATCACGGTCCTCAGTACACGGTCACCGAAGTGCTGACGCACCTCGCCAGCCACCTGCTCCGCGAGCTTGGTGCGGCCGTCATACATCGTCAGCATGATGGTCGAGATGTCCAGCTCGGGGTTGAGGTGCTGCTGGATCAGTTCCACGTTACGCAGCAGCTGACCCACGCCCTCCAGTGCGTAGTACTCGCACTGGATGGGTATCAAGACCTCCTGTGCGGCAACCATCGCATTGACGGTGAGCAGCCCCAGGGATGGGGGACAATCGATAAAGACGTAATCGAGTCCGAGGGAGGAGAGATCCTCCTTGACCAGAACCTCGGCGAGACGTCGTTCCCGGTGTTCGAGGCCGACCAGTTCGATCTCCGAACCGGCGAGATCGATCGTTGCCGGGATGCAGAAGAGACGCTCGGCGTGCGGACTCTTCTGCATGAGGTCCTCCACCGCTTCCTCCCACATCAGGAGTTCGTAGCTGGACGGGGTGCCCTCGCGGTGGTCTACTCCCAGAGCCGTACTCGCGTTGCCCTGCGGGTCCATATCGATGACCAGGACCCCCAGGCCCCGCATCGCCAATGCGGCGGCAAGGTTCACCGTCGACGTTGTCTTGCCGACCCCACCCTTCTGGTTGGCGATCGTGATGATCCTGGTCTCTGCGG
>CAMNYG010000113.1 GCA_946570335.1 uncultured Dietzia sp.
CGATCAGGTCGCGCGCGGCCGGGTCGACGCCCGAGATCGGCTCGTCCAGCAGGAATACGCGCGCGTCTCGGGACATGGCCAGCGCGATCTGCACCTTCTCACGCATTCCCTTGGACATTTCCTTGAGCCGCGAGGTCTCGCGCAGGCCGAAGAAGCCGATGAGGTCGCGCGCCTTCTCGAGCTGGAAGTCGGCGAAGAAGTCGTCGTAGAGACCCAGGCAGTAGGTCACCCGGGCGGAATCGGGCAGGAAGCTCGTGTCGGGCAGGAAGGACACGAGCGCCTTGGACTCGGGCCCCGGGGCGTGACCGGCTATGCGCACGTCGCCCGAGTAGTCGGACAGGACGCCGGCCAGGATTTTGAGCAGTGTGGTCTTGCCGCAGCCGTTCTCGCCGAGCAGGCCGACGATGCGGCCGGGCAGCAGGGTCATGTCGAGTCCGTCGAGCGCTCGGACGACGCCGTAGCTCATGGTCAGGCCGGAGACCTCGACGAGCGCGTCGCCCGGGCCTCCGGGCGTGCCGTGGGCGCATGCGCCGCGTGAGGTGCTGTCGCTCATGTCAGGCTCCTCCGCCATCCGGAATGTCAGTGGTGTGGTGCTCATGGCTGTCCCATCTCTTGTCGAGTAGTGCCCGGGCCTGGTCGTGCGCCATCTTCAGACCACGGACGCGGCGGACGAACTCGTCGGCGGCGTCGGTCGCGAGGTCGGCGCGAACCTCGTCGATGCGGGCCTCGTCGCTGGTGACGTACCGCCCTGACGCCCTCTCGGAGCGGCACAGCCTGAGCCGTTCCAGCTCCGCGAGCGCCCGCTGGGCGGTGTTCGGGTTGACGCCGAGGTCGACCGCCAGCTCCCGGACGCCGGGCATCTTCTCGCCCGCCGTCCACTCCCCTGTCACGATGCGCCGCGAGAATTCGTCGACGAGCTGCACCCATATCGGGGACGAGGTGTCGAAGTTCATCGCGCTCCCGTCTGTGTCACTGTATTAGCTGCCTAATACAGTGACACCAGAGCGTGCCGCTGTCAACACGCAACTGCCGGGACGGGCCTCACGGCGCAGGATCGCCGGAGCACGACGGAGGCGCCCGGGCCTCGGCGATTTCGCCGTCCACCCGGACGCCTCCGCACACCGGGCCGAGCCCGGTCAACTGCTACGACTGCCCGCGCTACCCTGCCGCAGCCTCGCCCTGTTCGGCGCTCTCGGCCTCGTCGGCCAGGGCCTGCGCGACGGGCGCCTCGGTCTGGGCGGTGTTGCGGACGAAGAATGCGCCGATCACGGTGATCAGCGAGATCACCGCGCCCACCACGAGCGCGTTGTGCACACCGGTCATCTGCGCGACGGACTCCTCGGCCCCGGACTCGGCGCCGCCGATGATGCCGAGCGTCATGACGGTGATGAACAAGGCGGTACCCGCCGCGGCGGCGACCTGCTGCAGAGTGTTGAGCAGTGCCGAGCCGTGCGAGTACAGGTGCGGAGGCAGTGAGCCGAGGGCCGCCGTCATGAGCGGAGAGAACAGCAGGGCCAGGCCGATGCTGAGCACGATGTGGAACGCCACCACCACGCCGAGCGAACTGTCCGAGCCCAGGGTGGCCATGCCCCACAGACCGGCGGAGGCGAGGATCGAGCCGGGGATCACGAGCGGCCGGGGACCGACGCGATCGAAGAGCCGACCGACGAACCAGCCGAGCACACCCATGAGCAGACCGCCGGGCAGCAGTACCAGGCCCGAATCGAGCGTGCTGGCATCCAGCACCTCCTGCATGTAGATGGGCAGGAGGATCAGGGTGCCGAACAGGGCCATCATGGAGATGAGCATCAGCGACAGCGCACCGGTGAACGCCGGCACCGCGAACGCACGCACATCGAGCAGTGCGAGGTCCTTGAGCGACAGCTGGCGCCAGACGAACAGCGCCAACGCTGCCACACCCACGCCGATCGGGATCCACGGCGTGATCAGCGCGTTCCCGGAGGCCGCCTCACCCACCGAGCTCAGGCCGAAGATCAGGCCCGCGAAACCGATGGCGGACAGCACCGCCGAGAACACGTCGAGCGGGATCGGGCGGCTCTCGGTCACGTTACGGATCAGGACGGCGCCCGCGATCAGGGCGAGCAGGGCGATGGGCAGGACAAACCAGAACATCCAGCGCCAGTGGAGGATGTCCAGCACGACGCCACCGACGAACGGCCCCATGGCCGGCGCCATGGCGATCACGATCGAGATGACACCCATCGTGCGCCCGCGACGGTCGGCGGGGACGACGTTGAGCACGGTGGTCATGAGCAGCGGGATCATGATCGCGGTACCCACGGCCTGAACCACGCGGCCGCCGACCAGCACCGGAAACACCGGCGCGAGCGAGGCCAACAGCGTGCCGGATGCGAACGTCGTCATGGCGATGATGAACACCACCCGCAACGGCATTCGGACGAGCATCCAGCCGGTCAGGGGGATGACCACGGCCATGGTGAGCATGAACGCGGTGGTCAGCCACTGCGCGGTGGCCGCGGTGACGCTGAACTCCGCCATCAGCTCGGGCAGCGCCACGGACATGATCGTCTCATTGAGGATCACCACGAACGCGGCCGCGACGAGCAGCGAGATCAGCCGCACGGTGGCGGCGGGCAGCGCCGCGGAAGCGGGAGAGCTCTGCGGAGTGGCGGAGGCGTCAGACGTCACGATCGTCCTTAGGAAATGCGAACTGCGGGAATGATTCTGGCAAGCCCGCGCGAGATGGACAACGCGGGAACCCCCGAACTCTAGCCGAAACCGGCAGCCTCGGCAGCCTCGGGAGGCTCGGGTGCTCACCGTTCCGCGGACATCGACCCGATCCTCCCTCGCGATCGACCCGGCATTGGATACCCCGCCCGGTATCTTGTGGATACCCCCATGGGTATGTATTCTCGTTCTCGGAACCGATCCACCGGACCGTCACCGACGACAGCCCGGCACCCGTGCCAAGGAGGACGCGATGCTTCTCGAACGGATCTATGACGAAGACCTGGCCCAGGCCGGCTACCTCATCGGCTGCCAGGCCGAGGGCGAGGCGCTTGTCGTCGACGCCCGGCGCGACATCAGCCAGTACCTCGAGCTGGCGGCCGCGCACGACATGGCCATCACCGCCGTCGCCGAGACCCACATCCACGCCGACTACCTGTCCGGCACGCGCGAACTGGCCGCGGCCACCGGTGCGCAGATGTACGTCTCCGGCGAGGGCGGCGAGGACTGGCAGTACGAGTTCGACGCCACCCGCCTGTACGACGGCGACGAGATCACCCTCGGGAACATCACCGTGAAGGCCGTCCACACACCCGGCCACACCCCCGAACACCTGTCTTTCCTGGTCACCGACGGCGCATTCGCCGACGAACCCGGCTACATGCTCACCGGTGACTTCGTCTTCTCCGGCGACGTGGGCCGCCCCGACCTGCTGGACGAGGCCGCCGGCGGCGTCGACACCCGCTTCGCCGGCGCACGGCAGATCTTCGCCGCACTCAAGGAGTTCGTCACACTCCCGGACCACGTCCAGGTCTTCCCCGGCCACGGATCGGGTAGCGCCTGCGGCAAGGCGCTCGGCGCCCTGCCGTCGACATCGGTCGGGTATGAGAGTCGCTTCGCGTGGTGGGCGGGATATGTCGCCGACGACGACGAAGAGGGATTCGTCAGCGAACTGCTGGACGGTCAGCCGGACGCGCACGCCTACTTCGGCCGGATGAAGCGGCAGAATAAGCGGGGGCCGGCACTGCTGGGGCCCATGAGCGACCCCGCAGAGCTGAGCAACACCGAGGTGGCGGAGGGGATCGCGGCGGACGAGTTCGTCGTCGTCGACACCCGGCCGGCCGACCGGGTCCACGACGGCACCGTCGTCGGCTCCCTCAACATCCCCGGACCCGGCAAGGCCGCCACCTACGGCTCCTGGGCCTACGACCCCGAACGCGAGTCGCGGCCACTGGTCCTGCTCGCCGCGGACCAAGTCGAGGCCGCCGAGATGCGCGACCACCTGGTCCGCGTGGGGATCGACGCCGTGGCCGGGTTCGTCACCGACTTCGACGGGCTGCCCATGATCACGCCAGAGATCGTGGACGGGGCCCGGCTCGGCACGCTCGACGATGCGCTGCTGCTGGACGTGCGCAACAAGACCGAGCACGCCGAGGGGCACATCCCGGGCTCCCAGCAGCTCAGCGCCGGCCGCGTCCTGTGGAACCTCGACCGGCTGCCGGCCGATCAGCTGATCGTGACCTACTGCCAGACCGGCACCCGGAATTCTGTCGCCGCGAGCGCGCTGCGACGGGCCGGCTACCGCGTCGCCGAACTGGACGGCAGCTACGCCGGCTGGGTCGCGCGGCAGACCGCGGCGGCCTGAGTCCCGCCATGAGCCCGATGATGATCGCGGTGGTGGGGCTGTCCGTCCTCGTCGGCCTGTCCCTGGGCCTGCTCGGGGGCGGCGGCTCCATCCTCGTGGTGCCACTGCTGACCTACCTCGGAGGCATGGAACCTCGGGAGGCGATCGCGTCCTCACTGTTCGTGGTGGGGGTGACCTCGCTGGTCAGCTTGCTGCAACACGCCCGCGCCGGGCGGGTCCGGTGGAAGACCGGCCTGCTGTTCGGTGCGTCCGGCATGGTCGGCGCGTTCGTCGGCGGTCTGGCCGGTGGGCACATCCCCGGGCCGGTGCTCATGGTGGCGTTCGCGCTGATGATGGTCGCCACCGCCACCGCGATGCTGCGGCCGCGTACAGGCGACCCTCGCGGGACCGGCATGCCAGGCGATCGCGCTGAGCACCCACACCCGGTGTGGCGCATCCTGCTCGACGGCCTCGTCGTGGGTGCGGCCACCGGACTCGTCGGCGCCGGCGGCGGGTTCCTCGTGGTGCCCGCGCTGGTCCTGTTGGCCGGGCTGCCCATGTCTGCCGCGGTGGGCACGTCTCTGCTGGTGATCGCGCTGAAGTCCTTCGCGGGACTGGGCGGCTACATGACCACGGTGAGCCTGGACTGGCCGATCGTGTTGTCGGTGACCGCGGCGGCCGTGGTGGGGTCGTTCGGCGGGGTGGCCCTGGCCTCGCGGGTGCCGGAGCAGGCTCTGCGCAGGGGCTTCGGGTTCTTCGTCCTGGCCATGGGTGTGTTCGTGCTCGCACAGGAACTGCCCGCCGCGGCCGGGGTCGTGCTGGTGCTGATCGCGGTGCTGGCGGCCGCGGTGGCTGTCGCGATGTGCCTGTTCACCACCCGGTGCCCGCTTCGCTCCCCGCCACCGGCCGGGTCCGGATCCGGAGAACTCAGTCCGACGAATACGTCCAACAAGAAGGAGAATCATCATGTGTAGAGCTGTGAAGTGCCGAAAGTGCGGAAAAACAACCTGGGCCGGCTGCGGAATGCACGTCGACCAGGTGATGGCAGGCGTTCCCCGAGCGGACCGCTGCCAGGGCCACGCCGAGGAGCCCGGCGAGGGCGGCTTCCTCGCCAGACTCTTCGGCCGGTAGCCCCCACTGCCGGGGTCGGGCCGGCGCGGCTCGCGCTGGGCTGGGCTGGG
>CAMNYG010000114.1 GCA_946570335.1 uncultured Dietzia sp.
AGGCCTGTGTCAGGCCGGTACGGCCCGGCGCGACCGGCCGCCGAACAGTGGCTCGTACAGCGCGCCTGCGATGAGCGCGCCCACGATGGGCGCCAGCCAGAACAGCCAGAGCTGTCCGGGGGCCCCGTCCCCGTTGAAGAACGCCACGGCAGTGGAACGGGCCGGGTTGACGGAGGTGTTGGTGATCGGGATCGAGATGAGGTGGATGAGGGTGAGGGTCAGGCCGATGGCGGCCGGCGCGAACCCGACGGGAGCACGACGGTCTGTTGCGCCGAGGATCACCCAGACGAACAGGGCTGTGAGAACGATCTCGATGAGCAGCGCGGAGAGCAGGCTGTACCCGTCGGGGGAATGGGCGCCGTAGCCGTTGGCCGCCATCCCGCCGGTGGCCTCGAAACCGGCCTTGCCGCTGGCGACCACGAAGATCAGCGTGCCTCCGAGCAGTCCGCCCACCACCTGGCTCACGATGTAGAGCGGAAGTCGCGACCAGGGCAGACGTCCGGACATCGCGGCGCCGACGCTGACGGCGGGATTGAAGTGGGCACCCGAGATGTGGGCGACGGCGTAGGCGCCGGTCAGGACGGTGAGGCCGAAGGCCAGTGCGACGCCGAGGTAGCCGACCCCCACGGGGACGAGCGCACCGGCCTCGCCGTCGGCGACCTGGATGGCGGCGAAGACCGCGGTGCCGCACCCTCCGAGGACGAGCCAGAACGTGCCGATGAGTTCGGCGGCCACGATCGCGGGAGTGGACGGTGGTGTTGGGTCGGACATGCGTCGGATTCCTCCTCCTGGAAGTCCCGGGCCACTGCCGGGCAGCGCTGTCACCGCGACGTCGCTGATAACAGAACGCTAGACGGCCGGCCGGGCTGCGGAGGTCGGAACGACGATCCGCGGGTCCGCCACGTTCGGAATGGCGCCGCGATGGGGGAGTGCAGCACGGGCCGCTGTCAGTCGGACAGCAGATCGGGGAGCACCCGCCCCGCGGGCGCGCGGAGGTGGACGTCCACCTCGCGGCCCAGGCCGGAGGGGCCGGGATTGACCTCGATGACGGATATGCCTGTCTCCGCGGCGAGCGCGGGCAGTGACGCGGCGGGATGGACGAGGCCCGACGTGCCGACGACGACGACAGCCGAGGCCCCGGTGACGGCGGACACCGAAGCCTCCCACGCGGCCGACGGCAGCATCTCACCGAACCACACCACACCGGGCCTGGCCCGCCCGTCGCTACGGGGGCAGCGGGGCGGTTCGAGGTGATCCACCGGCGCCGCCGACGGCGGGCCGGGGTCCATCGGTTCCCCGCAGGTGTCGCAGCGGTGCGCGAACAGGCTGCCGTGGACGTGGTGGACCACCGTCGAGCCGGCGCGCTCGTGTAGATCGTCGACGTTCTGGGTGACCACCACGACCTGGCGGTGCCTCTCGGCCCGGGCGACGGCGATATGGCCGGCATTGGGTGGGGCCGTGGACACGAGATGTTCGCGCCAGCGGTACCAGGCCCACACCCTGTCCCGGTCGTGCAGCCAGGCCTCGGGCGTGGCCAGTTCGGTGGGGTCATAGCGCTCCCACAACCCGGTCTGGGCGTCGCGGAAAGTGGGTACTCCGCTCTCGGCGCTCATACCGGCGCCGCTGAGAACGACGAGAGGCCCGCCGCCCGAGAGGGCGTGGCGGGCCTTGCTCAGCGCGGCACGGAACTCCTGTGTGTCCGGGGTGTCAGTGCTCATCAGCGCAACGGGACCGGCCCTCGACCGGGGCGGCGACGATCCGGTCTCAGCCGACGAAGGCGGACCCCACGGTCGGGAACGGCACGCAATTGGCGGTCCCTCCGTTCTCGAGCTCGGTGGTCACGCCACCCTGGAGCACCATGAGGACGTGCCCGGGGCCGGTGTCGGCGACGCCGTTCAGGGTGGCGGGGCCACCCTCGTTGATGCCGTTGTAGGTCAGGACGGTCGAACCGTGGCGGCCGTTGTGGATGTTGACCCAGTCCACGGTCATGGGCTGCACCTGGTGGTCGGCCACACCCTCGGTGCCCAGCGCGGTGAAGACGAATCCAAGCTGGCCGGCCGGGACGCCGGGTACCGGAAGATCGGCCGGTCCGGGGACGGCCGTGGCGGCACCCACGGCGGTCTGCTCGCCGCCGATGCAGTTCTGCATGAGGGTCGGGTACGCGAACTGCGCGATGACCGGGCCGTTCTCGGGAATAGGCGTGCCCGGCTCGCCGGTGCCGCGGAAGAAGCCGACGAGTCGCAGGATCGTGCCCCGGGTGTCCTCGGGGATCCACTGCTGGTCGGCCAGGTTCTCCATGGCCTGGAGAACGGGCTCGGTCGGGCGGCCCAGTTCGTCGAGCGACTGTGCGCTGGCGGTGGCTGGCGCGGCCAGGCCCACGGCCATGGCGGCGACGGCGCTGATGCCGAGGGTCCGGAACGAGGTCCTGAGCGAGTGGCGGATCACTGGCGAGTCCATTCTTCGGATGAGGCGGGCGGATCGGGCGGCGACGGGCCGTCCGGTCGACCGCTAGATAATCTCACAATGTCCCGAGGCGCGAACACCTGGGCGTCGTTGGCAGGTGCGTTCTGGGGCCAGTGTTACAGATGGTGCGCGTGATGTAAATAACACGGAGCCGGATCGGTGTGGTGTCCGGGTATCGCTGATGTGCGGATGTGGGTCGGCTTCCCTCGCGGTGCGGCATTCCGTCGGATAGGGAGAAGACCCCGCGAACGGGTAACGTGGATCCGCACGCGCGGACATTTTCCGGAACGCGCCTGTGGATCTTGTGGAGCACCTCCGCCGATTCCCGTCATGCGCCCGGCGGTCAGAGCCGCCCGGCGCCGAACGCCTCCGAGGGAGAACCCAGCGTATGGCCCTGACCGAGTTCCGTAACGTCGCCATCGTGGCGCACGTCGACCACGGTAAGACGACTCTCGTCGACGCTCTGCTGCGTCAGTCGGGAGCGTTCGACGAGCGGGCGGAGCTGGTGGACCGCATCATGGACTCCGGCGACCTGGAGCGTGAGAAGGGCATCACGATCCTCGCCAAGAACACCGCGGTCCGTCGGCCCGGAGCCGGTGCCGGCGGCGCGGATCTCGTCCTCAACATCATCGACACCCCCGGTCACGCCGACTTCGGTGGCGAGGTCGAGCGTGGGCTGTCGATGGTCGACGGCGTGGTGCTGCTCATCGACTCCTCCGAGGGGCCGCTGCCGCAGACCCGCTTCGTCCTTCGTAAAGCGCTCGGTGCCTCGCTGCCCGTGATCATCGTGGTGAACAAGACCGACCGTCCCGACGCGCGTATCGACGAGGTCGTCGAGGAGGCGCAGGACCTCCTCCTCGACCTGGCCGCGGACCTCGAGGATCCCGCCGCCCAGGCCGCCGCCGAGCATGCGCTCGAGCTGCCGGTCGTGTTCGCCTCCGGCCGCGCGGGAAAGGCGTCCACCACCCAGCCGGCCAACGGCCAGGAGCCGGACGGTGAGAACCTCGACGGCCTCTTCAAGCTGCTCTATGACGTGATCCCGGCGCCGAAGGGCGATGTCGAGGCCCCACTGCAGGCCCATGTCACCAACCTGGACGCCTCGAACTTCCTCGGTCGTATCGGTCTGGTGCGCATTCACAACGGCCGTCTGCGCAAGGGCCAGCAGGTCGCGTGGATCCACAACACGCCGGACGGCGAGCAGGTGACCAAGTCCGTCAAGATCTCCGAACTGCTCAAGACCGAAGGCGTCAAGCGGGTCCCGACCGACGAGGCCGTCGCCGGCGACATCGTGGCGGTGGCCGGGATCAGCGACATCATGATCGGAGACACCCTCGCCGATTCCGAGAACCCGGTGCCGCTGCCCGCCATCACCGTCGACGAGCCTGCGATCTCCATGACCATCGGCGTCAACACCTCGCCGATGGCCGGACGTAACGGGGGCACCAAGCTCACCGCACGGATGGTCAAGGCCCGGCTCGACCAGGAGCTGGTCGGCAACGTCTCGCTCAAGGTGCTCGACACCGAGCGTCCGGATGACTGGGAGGTGCAGGGCCGTGGCGAGATGGCGCTCTCCGTCCTCGTCGAGACCATGCGTCGCGAGGGGTTCGAACTGACCGTCGGCAAGCCGCAGGTCGTCACCAAGACGATCGACGGCAAGCTCCACGAACCGTTCGAGCACATGACCATCGACGTCCCCGAGGAGCACCTCGGTGCCGTCACGCAGCTGATGGCGGCCCGTAAGGGGCGCATGGAGCAGATGAGTAACCACGGCAGCGGCTGGGTGCGGATGGAGTTCACCGTGCCGGCGCGTGGTCTCATCGGCTTCCGCACCATCTTCATGACCGAGACCCGCGGTTCGGGAATCGCCAACTCGGTCTCCGCCGGATACGAGCCCTGGGCCGGTGAGATCCGCGCCCGCCACACCGGCTCGCTGGTCGCCGACCGTGCGGGAAAGGCCACCACGTTCGCCCTGCTGGGCCTGGCCGATCGTGGAGACTTCTTCATCGAGCCCGGCGCAGAGGTGTACGAAGGCGTCGTGGTGGGGGAGAACCCCCGCTCCGAGGACATGGATGTCAACATCACCAAGGAGAAGAAGCTCACCAATATGCGCGCGGCGAGCTCCGACGCCACTGAGACGCTGTCCAAGCACAAGAGCCTGACTCTCGAGGAGGCCATGGAGTTCTGTGCCGTCGACGAGTGCGTCGAGGTAGCCCCCGAAGCGATCCGGGTCCGTAAGGTGCTGCTCACGGCCACGGAGAGGGCCAAAGCGCGGAGCCGCTCCAAGGCGCGCGACAAGTAGACGGCGGACCGGGGGACACACATGGCGACGAAGGGGGCGTCAGTGCGCCGCCGGGCCGGGGCGCTTCTGGTGGCGGCCGGAACCGTTCTCGTCGTCGTCACCGGATGCGTCGCCGACCCGCCACCCCCCACGGTGGTCGGCGGTGAGGACAACACCGCCGACGGGGCGGACGTGAGCCTGACCGCCGGTGGTCTGCTCCTCACTCTCGACCGGGTCGACGAGGGCTTCAACCCCCACCTGCTCGCGGACCAGGGCGTCGACACCGACCTGGTGGCCTCGCTACTCCTGCCCAGTGCGTTCGTCCCCGGTCCGACCGGTGATCCGGTGCTCAACCGCGATCTCCTGGTCTCGGCGGCGCCGCTGCCCGACGCTCCGGCGACCATCCGGTACACGATCGACCCCCAGGCGCAGTGGTCGGACGGTGTGCCCGTGGCCGCCGAGGACTTCGAATACCTGTGGCGCCAGATGACGACCCAGCCCGGGGTCGTCGACCCGGCGGGATACGAGCAGATCGTCGCCGTGCGCTCCGGCGCGGGCGGCAAGGTCGTCGACGTGGTCTTCGACACCGAGCCGACGCACTGGCGCACGCTGTTCTCCAACCTCCTGCCCGCCCACATCCTCAAGGACGCCCCCGACGGTTTCGAGGGCGCGATGTCCGGAATCCCGGTCATGAGCGCGGGCCCGTACATGATCCGGGCCGCCGACCTGGGGCGTGGGGAGATCGAGTTCGTCCCCAATGA
>CAMNYG010000115.1 GCA_946570335.1 uncultured Dietzia sp.
ACAACGACGACAGGCCCGACGTCCCTCGCCGGGCACGCGATCTCGTGCGGGACGGCGAGTTCGACCTGTTCCGGCTCGGCACCGCCGAGGCGCTCGCGCAGGGACGGCGTGAGGCTGTTCCCGCCCGCCGCTCGGTGCGCCGGTTCTCCGATGAACCGGTCGACCCCGAGGCGCTGGCCGAGGCCGTGGCAGACGCACTGACCGCGCCGGCTCCGCATCACAGCACGCCGATCCGGTTCGTCCGCGTGACCGGACAGGCGCGCGTGCGGATGCTCGACGCCCTGCGTGAGGACTGGGAACGCGACCTGCGGGCCGACGGCCACACCGGCGAGATCCTGGCCCGGCGACTGGGCCGCGGCGACATCCTGCGCAACTGTCCCGAGCTGATCGTGCCGTTCGTCGACGACGCCTCCGGCGCGCACGACTACCCGGACGAGCGGCGGGCGGCGTGCGAGGAGACGATGTTCACCGTCGCCGGCGGGGCCGCGGTGCAGTCCCTCCTGGTGGCGTTGGCCGCACGCGGGCTGGGCTCGTGCTGGATAGGGTCGACCATCTTCGCGGCCGGCACCACACGCAGCGCACTCGATCTGCCGGAGACCTGGCGGCCGCTCGGCGCGGTGGCCGTGGGTGTGCCGGCCGAGCCGGTGGCGGCGCGGGAGCCCCGGCCCGCCGGAGATGCGTACCTGACGATCGGGTGAGGCGGTAGCCGTACGCGCGCCGGCAGGCAGGCCACCGGGAAGACGACCACACGGGCCAGCCGGCCGCGCGGCCGGGATCACATGTCGGTCGAGTAGCGGATGCCGCCGTCGGGGATCTCCACTCCCGGCCACACGCGGGCCCCGCGCAACAGCTCGCACCGGGCGCCCACCACTGCACCGTCGCCGATCACGCCGTCGCGAACCAGTGCACGGTGCCCGATCTGTGCCCCGAAACCGATGATCGACCGCTCGACGGTGGCACCGGCCTCGATCCGGGCACCGTCGAACACCACCGCCCCGTCAAGCCGTGCCCCCGCACCGATCTCGGCGCCCCGGCCCACGACTGTGCCGCCCACCAGCACAGCCCCGGCCCCGACGCCGGCGCCCTCGTGCACCAGCGCCTCACCCTCGCTGCCCGACAGTGCCGGCGAGGGCGCGATCCCACGCACCAGGTCAGAGGAGCCGCGGACGAAATCCTCCGGTGTGCCCATGTCGCGCCAGTAGGCCGAGTCGACGAAGCCGTACACGCGCTTGCCCTCGGCGAGCAGCTGCGGGAACGTCTCGCGCTCCACCGAGACGGGGACACCGTGTGGGATCTGCTCGATGATCTCGCGGCGGAACACGTAACAACCGGCATTGATCTGGTCGGTCGGCGGGTCCTGGGTCTTCTCGAGGAACTCCTGGACCCGGCCGTCGTCGTCGGTCGTGACACAACCGAACGCCCGCGGATCGGAGACCCGGACCAGGTGCATGGTCAGGTCTGCGTTCTTGGCGTGGTGCATGTCCAGCACCTGCCGCAGGTCCGTGCCGCCCAGCACGTCACCGTTGAAGACCATGACAGTGGAGGCCTTGAGCTCGCCCAACACGTTGCGGATGCCGCCGCCGGTGCCCAGGGGCTCGGTCTCCACCACGTACGAGATGTCCAGATCCAGGTCCGAGCCGTCGCCGAAGTGCTCCTCGAACACCTCGGCCTTGAACGAGGTGCCGAGCACGACACGGCGGATACCGGCGGCACGGATCCGCGAGAGCAGGTGCGTGAGGAACGGCAGCCCCGCCGTGGGCAGCATCGGTTTGGGTGCCGAGATGGTCAGGGGCCGCAGGCGGGTCCCCTTGCCGCCTACCAGCACGACCGCCTCGGTGTCCACGAGGAGATCGTTGTCCGTGGTGCTCCCGGAAATCGTCGAGGTCACGTGATAGCTCCTGCATGTCGTGGGCCCGTCGGGCGCGCTCGCGCATCCCCAGAGGACCGGTGGTGGAATCGTCTCGTCCGCCCGGCTAGCGCAGGGCGCGCTCGGCCGACCGTATGGCGAGGCGGCACCGGAGCTCCAGTCCCGCCTTGAGAGCCCAGCGTATCGGCGCCTGCCACGCACGGGGATGCCGGTCCGCCTGGAACAGATACGCACTGCGGTGGTGTGCCCGGAGCGTGAACTCCGGAACCGTCTTGGCCGCGTGTCCCTGGTCGTGGTGGATGACCGACGACGGCACGTACACGTTCTGCCACCCGGCCCGACCGAGCCGGTCACCCAGGTCGACATCCTCCAGGTACATGAAATAGCGCTCGTCAAACCCTCCGAGCGCATCGAACGCAGACCTCCGCAGCAGCAGGCACGACCCGGACAGCCAGCCGGCGGCCCGCTCCGTCGACATGTCCTGATCGGCGAGATATCGCGACGTCCACGGGTTGCCCGGCCACACCGGGCCGAGCACGGCGTGCCCGATCCCGGCGCCCAGAGTCGGCACCGACCGCGCCGACGGGTAGACCGTGCCGTCGGTCTCGGCGATGCGCGGGCCGAACGCCGCCCCACGCGGCCACCGCCTCGCGGCGGCGAGCAACTCGTCCACCGAGCCGGGCTCGAACGACACGTCCGGGTTCACCACGAGCACGAACTCCTGGTCGAACTCGCCGGGGCGCCCGGAGATCTCCGTCACGGCCCGGTTGATCGCGGTCCCGTATCCGAGGTTCCCACCGGTCGGGAAGAACTCCGCGAACTCGTACGCGGCCGCGACCGACTCGGGTACCCCATCCTTCGAGCCGTTGTCGGCCATCACCAGCCCGACCCGGCGAGTGGTGGCCGCGGGCAACGTCTCGACGAAGGTGCGGAGATGCTCACCGGGAGAGTAGGTCACCGTCACGACAGGTAGTCGGCTCGTCACGCGAACCACCCTACGACTCGCGGCTCCGATTCCGACGCCCGGCTCGCGGCGCGGTAGCGTGGGGAAATCTTGAACCGCCGTGTCACGGCGCGCAGGACTCGACGAGAAGGACGGTGGATGAGCGCCGAGCAGCCAGGGACGCCCCACCGCGCCCACAGCCGGGCGCGGGGCCGACGGCGTGCCACTCCCAACCCGCTTCCCTCGCGCATCGGACGGACCCTCGCCTCGGTCGTCGCGGTGCTCTGTCTCGTGGTCACCGGCATCGGATGGTCACTGTTCAGCGGACTCAACTCCGACCTGTCCTCGGCCGGCGGCCTCGACGTGGGCGACGGAGGCCTCGACGGTGCCGTCGACATCCTCATCGTGGGAACCGACAACCGCACCGACGCCCAGGGCAACGTCCTGAGCCAAGAGGAACTCGCCACCCTCCGGACCGGAGAGGACGACGGTGAGAACACCGACACGATCCTGCTCGTCCGGATCCCCGAGGACGGCAGCTCCGCCACCGCGATCTCGATCCCGCGCGACGTGTACGTGGAGACCTCCACCGTCGGCCCGAGCAAGATCAACGGGGTGTACGGGGCCAACAAGGAGGCCGCACTCACCCGAGCCGCGGAGAAGAGCCCGGACGGTTCCCTCACCGAGGCGGACCAGCAGGCCGCGGTCCAGGCGGGCCGCAACGGCCTCATCAGCGCGGTCGAGGACCTCACCGGGGTGCGGGCCGACCACTACGCGGAGATCGGACTCCTCGGGTTCGTCCTGCTGACCGACGCCGTCGGCGGTGTCCCCGTCTGCCTCAACGAGGACGTCGACGAACCCCTGTCCGGCGCGAACTTCCACGCCGGCGTCCAGACCATCTCCGGATCCGACGCACTGAGCTTCGTCCGCCAGCGGCACGACCTGCCCGCGGGCGACCTCGACCGGATCGTCCGCCAGCAGGCGTACATGTCGCAGCTGGTCAGGAAGACCCTGTCCGCGGGGACGCTGGCCGACCCCGGAAAGCTCGGCGCACTCGTGGACGCCGCCAGGCGCTCGTTCGTGATCGACGAGAACTGGGACTTCGTGGACTTCGCCCTCAAGCTCAAGGACATCAGCGGCGGAAACGTCCGCTTCGAGACCATCCCCGTCACCAGCATCGACTCGTTCACGGAGTGGGGCGAGTCGATCGTCACCGCCGACCCCGAGCAGGTCACCGAGTTCGTGGCCGGGTTCGCCAGCGGGGAAGCCGAGCACGAGCCCACAGAGGAGACCTCCGCCGCACTGCCCCCGGGGGTGGACCCCGCCTCGGTGATCGTCACGGTGGTCAACACCACCTCGATCGACGGTCTGGCCGCACGCGTGTCCGGATCGTTGACCGAGCTGGGCTACACCCCCGGCGACCTGCTCACCGATCCGGCCGCCGCCTACACCTCGCACGTGGCCGCGCACTCCGCGGGTGATGCCGCCGCGTTCGCCGTCTCCGTCGCGCTCGGCGGACTGCCGGTGCAGGTCGATCCCGCCGTGCCCCCGGGTGCGGTCCGCGTCGTTCTGGCCGAGGACTACAGCGGTCCCACCGGCGAGTCCGCGGGTATCGAATCCGCCTCCCCCGCCACCACCACGTACGCACCGCTGCCACCGTCCATCGCCCAGCGACCCACCTTCGACGCCGGAACGGACGTCCCCTGCGTCAACTGACCCGACGACCCCCGGAAGGCCCCACCGAGTGAACACCGCCGCAGACACCGTCTTCCAGCCACTGCTCGCCGCCGACCCGGGGGCGCCGATGATCACCCACTACGACCTGGCGGCGCCGTCCCGGATCGAGCTGTCCGTCACCTCGACCGCCAACTGGGCCGCCAAGATCGCCGGTCTGCTGCGCGATGAGGTAGGTGTCATGCCGGGCGACGTGGTGGTCTGCGACCTGCCCGCCCACTGGCTCACCGCCGGTGTTCTGACGGGCGCATGGTGGGCGGGCGCCGAGGTCCGTACACAGGCCGCGGACGACGCCGTCGTCGTCGTTACCACCCCCGACCGGGTCGATCGCCACTCCCCCGACATCGAGACCCTCCTCATGACCACCGACCCGATGGGGCGGCCACTCGCGGCGACCGGCGTCGAGGTGCCGATCGGCCTCACCGACCTCGCCGAGGCCTGCCGCATCCACCCGGATGCGTTCGTCCCGTCCGGCGGCGGCCCGCTCGCCCTGGACGGTGTCGCGCTGGCCGATCTTGTCGACGCGGAGCTCGCCGCGCGCGTCCTCGTGCCCGGCCCGGACCGGGACGACATCGTGCCCATGCTCGCGCGGATCTTCGCCTCCGGTGGCACCGCCGTGCTGGTCACCGGTGCGGAGGCCGACGACGACGGCGTCGCCGACGTGGCCGCCACCGAACGCACCACGCTGACACTCTGACCGGCTCCGGCCGATCAGATCCGGCCGGTCTGCCGGGCACCTTCCGGACGGTCGCCGCGTACAGCGACGCGAAAGCCGCCACCCCCCGTGACCGGGAGTGGCGGCCTTCTCGGTGATCGACGGGCACGAGGCCCGTGTCGGGTCAGCTCAGGACCTGGCGGGCCATGACCATGCGGCAGACCTGGTTGGTGCCCTCGTAGATCTGGGTG
>CAMNYG010000116.1 GCA_946570335.1 uncultured Dietzia sp.
TCGGTCTGGTCGGAGTACCGCGAAGCGCGGAGCGGGTCCGTCCGGTGGCGTCGCCTCGCGGGGGCTCGGTTCGTTCGGTCCCGGGTCGAACAGTGGGACGCGCTCCGGTCGGCGCCGGGCCCCGCGTGCTCCCGCGGTCGGCGTCGGCCGCGCGAGCATGCCATGTCGTGGCCCCTTCCCGCGCCGGCGTCGTCGATGATGTACCCACGTGGGTTCTGGTTTCCTGCGGGATAGTCGTCGGTGTGCTCATGGTTCTCGCTCTGGCCTTCCTGGGCGGACCCGCCTACGCGTGACCAATGGCAGGGGCTCCTAGACTGGGTGGGGGACGGCACATCGCGCGTCCCCGCACCGGCGAGCGATCCGCTCCCGGGCGAGAAGTCCGGTCGACGAAGGGCGGAACGGGAATGTACTGCCCGACATGCCATCACGAGGATTCCCGCGTGATCGACTCACGGTCGGTCGACGAGGGACAGGCGATCAGGCGCCGTCGTGAGTGCCCCGAGTGCGGGCACCGGTTCACCACACTCGAGACCCCCTTGCTGACGGTACTCAAGCGGAACGGTGTCACCGAGTCATTCAGCCGGGACAAGGTCGTCCGCGGTGTCCGCCGTGCCTGTCAGGGGCGATCGGTGGACGAGGACGCACTTCGCCGTCTCGCACAGCAGGTGGAAGACGCGGTCAGGGCCAGGGGCGCTTCCGAGGTACCCGCTCACGAGATCGGGCTTGCCATCCTGGGGCCGCTCCAGGACCTCGACGAGGTCGCCTACCTCCGATTCGCATCGGTCTACAAGCAGTTCAGCTCGGCGGACGATTTCGAACGGGAGATCATCGCGCTTCGTGAGCGGCGATCCATCAGGTGACTCGGCAGTCACCCG
Organism: uncultured Dietzia sp.; assembly: GCA_946570335.1. Taxonomy (GTDB): domain Bacteria; phylum Actinomycetota; class Actinomycetes; order Mycobacteriales; family Mycobacteriaceae; genus Dietzia. Next base: position 876 of record CAMNYG010000116.1, read on the forward strand.
ACATCCTCGGCTCAGCGCGTGGGCTTGGCCGCAAGCGCAGCCCTGACGGTTCTGTCGATCCTCTCGGCGGAAACTGATCTCGCGGTACCGAGCGTCTGGGCGAAAAGTCCCACGCGGTACTCCGCCAGCATCCACTTGAGGTCCCGCGCAGCCTTCCCTCCGCCGGGGCGAGCGCGAAGAGTCGTGCACGCTTCCTCCACCGCATTCTCCGACCGGGCAAGACGAGCGGACAGTTCCCGGTGCCGTTCGGGAGATTTCTCGGCCAGGTCGAGCCGGAGACCGACCGCACGGACGTGCCGGTCCAGATGTGACAGGGCCGAGCCCGGATGTCGGGCGAGGAAACCCTGACCGATCAGAAAGTCGAGGCTGGGACGGATCATCGTAGTGATCTCCCGAGGAGTGTCATCCAATCTCAGGGACACCTTCTGCGCGGTCACGAGTGCGGGGGCCACTGCGGATATCGCCTGCGCCACCGCGCCAGGGACCTGCGCACGAGCGGCCGTCCGAAGTTGTTCGAAATCAGCCACGGCCAGCACCGGGGCGCCTTTTCTCCCGGCGACCAGACGAGCGGTGGCGGCCAATGCGGCGTCCGAGACCAGCGCGTCGATCCCTCCGTACGGGTACTGACTGAGCGCGAGTCTCTCCTGGACCGGACGTCCCCGCAGGATCGACGCTCCGGACACGAGGTCGGTGGTCAACAGGGTCAGTACAGCCTTCGCCTGGACAGCACGCCGCTCCTCCCGCGTGGCGCAGGCCGTCCGGTGGATACCGTCCGCATCGACCCGCAGGGCGGGGAAGACGGTCACCTCCACGCCGTCCACGGTCCCGGTCACCGAATCCGGTAGATCGCCGATCGAGTCTGTGGTCCACTCCCTGTGAGGTCCGTCATCGGGTACGAGCTGTTGGTTGAGGGTGGCGCGAACCTTCTCCGTGAGTCGGGCCCGCAGCGCCTTGAGGTCCGTGCCGGAATCCACCACGGTCTCACCTTCGACGATCTCGAAACGGACCACCAGATGGTCGGGCAACTGCTCCGGCCGGAACTCTCGGGGATCCACGGTCGTCCCGATCCGCGCGGACAAGGCTTCGGCCAATGCCACCGTCAGCGGAGCTGAACGTGGGGTGAGATCGCCTGCGAGTAGCGCGGCGTACTCTGCTGGTGGGGAACACATCCGGCGCAGATACTTCGGAAGCGTCCGCAGCATCTCCGTATAGAGCTCCTCGCGGAGCCCCGGGACCAACCACTCGAAGCCCGCGGCGGTCACCGAAGAGAGCTGGGGGAGCGGGATACGGACGGTGATTCCGTCAGCGGCACCACCGGGTTCGAACTCGTAGTGGAGTTCGAAGCGGCGCTCGCCCTGCAACCAGTAGGGCGGGAATGCCGCGGCATCGGGTGCCGGCTCCGAGGTGCGGATGTCCTCGGGAGTCAGACGCAGGGCATCCGGAGTACGGTGCCCCTTCTTCTTCCACCATGATTCCAGGTGTCTGCCCGAGGTGATGTCCTCGGGCAGCCGGTCGAGGTAGAAGGCAACCAATGCCTCGTCGTCGATCACCAGATCGCGGCGACGACTCCGTGTCTCCAGCTCGCGGGCGTCCTCAACAGCTCGGGTGTTCTCGAGGATCACCGGCACGCGGGTCTGCCAGCGTCCCTCGACGATGCCGTGGCGCACCAACATCTCCCTGGCCAATGGTGCATCCACGCGGGACAACAGAATTCGGCGCGCCTCGACCACCGTGAGTCCCAGCAGGAGGACCTTCTCGTAGGCCATCGCCGCGCCCCGGGCGTCCGACCAGTGGGGCTCGGAGTACTGGGTGCGGACCAGATGCCCACCGAGCTGCTCGATCCATGCTGGGTCGATGCGGGCCACGTCGCGCGCCCACAGGCGGGAGGTCTCCACGAGCTCGGAGGCCATCACCCAGCGTGGTGGCTTGCGCGCGAGATCCGATCCGGGGAAGACCTGGAACCGAATGCCCCGGGTGCCCCGGAACTCGCGGGTCTCCTCATCACGCATCCCGATATTGGTGAGCAGGCCCGACAGGATCGCTTTGTGGAGATCGTCCTCGGAGGCGCTTCCGGAGGGCGGGTGCCAACCGTGCTCGCGGCACATACTCCGCAGCTGTGCGTTGAGGTCCTGCCACTCGCGGATTCGCAGCCAGTGCAGGTACTCGGCCTTGCACATCCTGCGAAAGGCGCTTCCCGACAACTCCCGCCGCTGCTCGGTGATGTAACGCCACAGGTTCAGGTATCCGAGGAAGTCCGAGCTCTTGTCGGCGAACCGACGGTGGAACCGGTCGGCCTTGTCGCGTTCCTCGGCGGGACGCTCGCGCACATCCTGCACCGTCAGAGCGGCGACCACCACGAGTACGTCTGCGAGTGCCCCGTTGCGATGGCCCTCCACCACCATGCGTGCGAGTCGGGGATCGAGCGGGAGGACCGCCATGTCGCGGCCGACACGGGTGAGATGCGGCCGCTCGTCGTCGTCGACCCTCAACGCACCCAACTCGGTGAGCAGAGTCACCCCGTCACGGACGGACTTGCGGTCGGGGGGTTCCACGAACGGGAAGTCATCCACCGGCCCGAGGTCGAGGTCGGCCATGGACAGGATCACCGACGCGAGGTTGGTGCGCAGGATCTCGGGGTCGGTGAACTCCGGACGGGACTCGAAGTCCTCCTGTGAGTACAGCCGGATACAGATCCCGTCGGCCACACGACCACACCGGCCGGCGCGCTGGGCGGCCGACGCCTGTGAGACGGGCTCTATCGGTAGGCGCTGGACCTTGGTGCGGGTCGAATAGCGCGAGATCCGGGCCAGTCCGGTGTCCACCACGTAGCGGATCCCGGGAACGGTCACCGAGGTCTCCGCGATGTTGGTGGACAGGACCACTCGACGTGTCGAATGGGCGCGGAACGCCTTCTGCTGCTCGGCGGCGGTGAGGCGTGCGAACAGCGGGAAGATCTCGGTGTTCCGGAACTTCCGGCCGCGCAGGACCTCCTCGGCGTCGCGGATCTCCCGTTCTCCGGACAGGAACACCAGGACGTCGCCGTCGTCCTCGCGCAGAAGTTCGGCGACGGCGTCGGCGAGAGCGTCGAGCGGGTCCAGGTCCACCACACGGTCTCCGTGCTCCACCCGGAGCGGTCGGTAGCGGATCTCGACGGGGAAGGTGCGGCCCGAGACCTCGATGACCGGTGCCGGTCGGCCGCCGGCGTCGGCGAAGTGGCGGGCGAAGCGTTCGGGGTCGATCGTCGCCGAGGTGATGATGAGTTTGAGGTCGGGGCGCTTCGGGAGGATCTGCTTGAGGTAGCCGAGCAGGAAGTCGATGTTGAGACTGCGTTCGTGGGCCTCGTCGATGATGATCGTGTCGTACGCGCGCAGCAGGCGGTCTCGACGGATCTCCGCGAGCAGCACGCCGTCGGTCATGAGCTTGACCACGGTGTCCGGTCCGGTTCGGTCGTCGAAGCGGACGGCGGATCCGACCAGGCCCCCGAGCTGGACACCGAGCTCGTCGGCGATGCGTTCTGCGACCGAACGGGCCGCGAGTCGACGCGGTTGGGTGTGCCCGATCATCCCCCGGACCCCGCGTCCCAGCTCGAGGCAGATCTTGGGGATCTGGGTGGTCTTGCCCGAGCCGGTCTCGCCGGCGATCACCACGACCTGGTTGTCGCGTATGGCGTCGGCGATCTCGTCCTTGCGCGCGCTGACCGGCAGTTGCCCGGGGTACTCCGGAGTGGGGATCGAGGCGGCGCGTCGGGCGAGACGATCGGCGGCCGTGGTGACCCGATCGGCGAGCTCGGGCAGTTGATCGGCACGGGCGCGGCGGATCCGGCTGCGGAGCCGGTGGGCGTCGAGGGTGCCGACCTCGTCGAGCCGGACGAGAAGTTCGTGGCGGGCCCGGCGGAGCTCAGGGGAGGGCGCGGAGGACGACATGGTGCCCGCAAGGATATCGATCTCGGCGAGCTGGTCAGTCGGCGACGCTGTCCCGACGGGATTGAAGGCGCGCATAGCGCTCGTGGAGCCGCTCTCGGATCTCGTCTGGTTCGTAGGCCCGCCGTTGCCGCTCGGACCGGGCGGCGAGGATCCCGGTGGCGGCGACCCCGGCGACGCCGGCTGCGCCGATGACCTTGAGCCACTGTCGTCCGCGAGGAGTCATGGGGCAACTGTATGCCGCGGACGAGTCACTGCTGGCAGGATCGCGCCATGAGCGTCGACACCGTTCCGTTGGCCGCTGCCGCCGAACGCACCCGGACGGGGGATCTGTGGTTGTTCCGTGGTCGTTCGACGGCGGACCGACTCATCCAGACCCTCACCAATGCGCCGGTGAACCATGTGGGCGTGGCGGTGGTCCTGGATGACATGCCGCCCTTGATGTGGCACGCCGAGATGGGCAGAGCGCTACCGGACGTGTGGACGGGGCGGCACCAGCGCGGCGTGCAATTGCACGACCTGGAGGACGCGGTGCGACAGTGGACCGGGTCATACGGGCAGCGGGCATGGTTCCGGCAGATCAGCCCGGAGGTGGGGCCGGAGCAGGAGGACGCGCTGCTGGAGT
>CAMNYG010000117.1 GCA_946570335.1 uncultured Dietzia sp.
GTCGTCGGCGACCGTCACCACGGCGGTGACGTGGTCCGCGACCAGCCGGCCGGCCTGGAGCGTGGCCGACAGTCCGTGTCCGCCTCCGAGAGCCACCAGCGACGGAATCCGGGGGGCGTCTTGGTCGTTCATGGCCGCGTCACTCCCGGCCGAGGTCGCGGTGCCGGATGTGGACCTCGACGGCCTCGAGATCCGACAATCTCGAGGCGAGGGACTCCGAGATCGCGACGCTGCGGTGCTTGCCGCCGGTGCATCCGACTGCGATCGTCATGTAGCGCTTCCCCTCACGTCGGTAGCCCTTCATGGCCAGCCGGATCATGGTCTCCGCGGATTTCAGGTATTCGTGGATCGAGTCGTCGGCGAGAACATAGTCCTGAACCGGCTTCTCCTGTCCGTTGTGCGGCCGGAGCTCGGGCACCCAGTGCGGGTTGGGGAGGAAGCGCATGTCGAGGAGCATGTCGACGTCGACCGGCACGCCGTACTTGAACCCGAATGATTCGACGGTCAGATGGAAATCGAAGCCGGGGTCGCCGAACGGGGTCTCCAGGCGGTGACGTAGGTCGTGAACGCTGAGGGAGGAGGTGTCGACGACGACGTCGGCCCGCCCTCGCAGCCCCTCGAGCACACGGCGTTCGCGCACGATCCCGTCGACGAGGCCTCCGCCGGACTGCAGCGGATGCGACCGACGGACGTTGTTGAATCGGCTCACGAGCGACTCGTCCGACGCGTCGAGGAACAGGATCCGAGCCCGTGAGCGGTCGTCGAAGTGCTCGAGGAGATCGTCCAGGTGCTCGTCGAATCCGATACTGCGGGTGTCGACGACCAGGGCGAGTCGTTGCGGGGCGGTGTCGGACGAATCGACCTGGGTCAGGAATCCACCGATGAACTGCAGCGGCAGATTGTCCACCACGTACCAGCCGAACTCCTCGAGGACCTTCGAGGCCGTGCCCTTCCCCGCCCCCGACATCCCGCTGATCAGGAGCAGTTCACGCACTCCGTCGCCGTCGACCACCGCTGTCACCTCGCATCATCCGGGCTGCCTTCTTCCTGAGTCTGTCATGCCGGGGCGGTCGTGTCGGAGTTCTGTGTGTCCGACCCGAGCGCCGATCGGATCGCAGCGGCCACCGCGGGGCCGATCCCGGGGACCGCGCAGAGTTCCTCGGTGGTCGCCCGGCGCAGCGCGGAGATGGTCGGGAACACCTCGGTCAGGGCTGCCCGTCGACTGGGACCGAGTCCGGGCACGTCGTCGAGCACGGAGGCCGTCATCCGCTTCGAGCGAGCTCCGCGATGGGCGCGGATCGCGAACCGGTGTGCCTCGTCGCGCAGGCGTTGGAGGAGGAACAGTCCCTCGCCGTGCCGCGGGAAGATCACGGGGTACTCTTCACCGGGGAGCCAGATCTCCTCGAGGCGTTTGGCGATACCGATCACGGGGACATCGGTGACACCGAGTTCGGAGAGCTCCTCGGCCGCTGCCTCGACCTGCGGTCGTCCTCCGTCGACCACGAACAGTTGCGGTGGATAGGCGAACCGCCGGCCGGAACGGGCCTTGGCGTCCGTGTCCGTCTCGTCGTCGACGGGCCCGTCCATCTCGTCCGGGGTGAGCGCGGGATCCTCGCGGTGTCGACGGAAGCGTCGGCGGGTCACCTCGGCGATGCTGCCCACGTCGTCGGAGTGCCCGTCGCCCGCGGCGTCGCGGATCCGGTACAGCCGGTAGTCACTCTTGCGCGGGATACCGTCTTCGAACACCACGAGCGAGGCCATGACGTCGGTCCCCTGGATGTGTGAGATGTCGATGCACTCGATCCGCAGCGGCGCGGAATCCAGCTCGAGCGTCTCCTGGATCTCCTGCAGGGCTGCGGAGCGAGCTGTCAGGTCTCCACTGCGGCGGAGTTTGTGCTGGGCCAACGCCTCCACCGCATTGCGGTGTACGGTCTCCGCGAGCGCGCGCTTGTCCCCGCGCTGCGGGATCCTCAGGGAGACCCGGGACCCGCGCAGTCCGGAGAGCCAGTCTGTCAGTTCGTCGGAATCGTCCGGCAGCGCCGGGACCAACACCTCACGGGGAACTGCCGCGGCGATGTCCGCGGTCTCGGCGGCCTCGGCCAGGTCCGCCTCCCCTCCGTAGAACTGTGCGAGATAGTCGGAGACGACGCCCGGTATCGCCTTCTGTGCGTCGAAGTGGCCCTCGTCGTCGACTCCGTGGGCATGCTCGACCACCCACCCGCGCTGACCACGGATGCGTCCTCCGCGCACGTGGAAGACCTGAACTGACACCTGCAGTTCGTCGGCCTCCACGCCCACCACGTCCGCGTCGGTGCCGTCGCCGAGTACGACCGCCTGCTTCTCCATGGCGCGGCGCATCGCCTCCAGGTCGTCCCGGAGCCGCGCGGCACGTTCGAAGTCCAGCTCATCCGAGGCCTCGAGCATCTGCTTCTCGATCCGGCGCATCATCGCGTCGGTACGGCCGGCGAGGAAGTCGATCAGTTCATTGACGATCACCCTGTGCTCGTCCGGTGTGACCCGGCCGATGCACGGTGCTGCGCACTTGTCGATGTAGCCGAGCAGGCAGGGCCGACCGAGTTGGGCCTGCCGCTTGTACACGCCGGCGGAGCAGGACCGCACCGGGAAGACGCGCTGCAGTGTGTCGAGGGTGTCCCGGATGGCCCAGGCGTGGGAGTACGGTCCGAAGTAGCGGGTGCCGGGACGGCGCGGGCCCCGGTAGACGAACGCCCGCGGGACCTCCTCCCCCACGGTCACCGCGAGTAAGGGGTAGGTCTTGTCGTCGCGGTAACGGACGTTGAAGCGGGGATCGTATTTCTTGATCCACGTGTATTCGAGCTGAAGCGCCTCTACTTCCGTCGAGACTACGGTCCACTGCACACCGGCAGCGGAGGTGACCATCTGCCTCGTCCGTGGATGGAGCAGGGTCAGATCGGCGAAGTAGGAACCGAGACGGCTGCGGAGGTTCTTGGCTTTACCGACGTAAATGACGCGGCCGTGCTCGTCACGGAACCGGTAGACCCCCGGTTCCGTGGGAACGGACCCGGGGGCCGGACGGTAGGTGCGCGGATCAGCCACGGCGGATCAGCGGTCTGCGACGGTCTCGGGGTCGGCCGCGGACGGCTTGTACGAGCGCACGACCTCGCGCAGGCCAGCCATAGCGTCCACACCGTCGGCACCGTCGAAGGTCTGGATGGCCCAGATCCCCACGTGCTCGTAGGCGGGCAACTCGAGCCGAGGCCAATAGCTCGACCGCGGGAACGTCAGACCAACCACGTCCTCCCACGGCCACAGGCGGGTCCGGATCGGACCGGTCACCTCGACGCCCGGCTTGCCGGCACGGACCCGGACTCGGAGCAGGGTGAGGAGGACGCCTGCGAAGATGAACCCCGTCACGACGAACGCGAGCTGGTCTGCGATGCCGATCGTCACACCTGTGTCGCCCCAGACCAGGATGATCGCCCAGACGACGTGGACCAGAATGATCACCGCGGCCAGCACGAGCACCGTCGTGCGCATCCGGCGCGGGGTGTGGACGAAGTCCCACTCGGTACCGTTCGCGGTGCGCCCGCCCGGCGCCGCTCCCCCGCTCATCGGTCGGTCCTGAGATCGCGCAGCACGACCGCCGCACCGAGTGCCGCGGCCACGGCCTCTCCGCCCTTGTCCTCGGCCGCTCCCTCGTGACCATCGCGGTCGCGGGCCTGCTCTTCGGTCTCGGTCGTGAGTACACCGTGAGCCACCGGTGTGGCCTCGTCGAGTGCGATACGGGTGAGCCCGTCGGTCACGGATCTGCAGACGTAGTCGAAGTGCGCGGTCGCTCCCCGGATCACCACACCGAGCGCCACCACCGCGTCATGGGTCCGCGCCAACTCCTGGGCGATCACGGGCAACTCCACGGCGCCGACGACCCTGGAGACCGTCACCCGGGCACCGGCGGCCTCGGCCACGGTCAGCGCGCGGTCGAGAAGCCGGGCGCAGATCTCGTCGTGCCAGGTTGACGCCACCACCCCGAGACGCAGCCCGCGGGCGTCAGGGATCACCAGCGCCGGTCTACCGCTGCCGCTCATCGCAGATCCTCTCCCTTCTCATCACTTCCGGGCACCTCGTCAGGGGCGTCGTCGAGCCCCTCGAGGAGATGCCCCATCCGGTCGCGCTTGGTACGCAGGTACCGGAGGTTCTCCGGGGTGACCGCGGTGGGTGTGGGCACCCGCTCCACCACCTCTACCCCACCTGCCCGAAGGGCGTCCGCCTTGGCGGGGTTGTTGGTCATCAGGCGAACCCGGTCGACGCCGAGATCACGGAGAATCTGCGCTGCGAGGCTGAAGTCGCGGGCGTCGGCGGGCAGGCCCAGATCAAGGTTGGCATCGACCGTGTCCCGGCCCTCGTCCTGGAGTTGGTAGGCGCGCAGCTTCTGGACCAGGCCGATCCCCCGACCCTCGTGACCACGCATGTAGAGCACCACCCCGCGGCCCTCCTCGCAGACCGACGCGAGCGCGGCGTCGAGCTGGGGCCCGCAGTCACAGCGCAGGGAGTGGAAGACGTCGCCGGTGAGACACTCAGAGTGGATGCGTACCGTCACCGGCTCGTCCCCGGTGATGTCCCCGGCGACCATCGCCACGTGCTCGACCCCCTCGAGGACATCGCGGTAGCCGTTGGCTGTCATGGTGCCCGCCGGGGTGGGGATGCGGGCCGAGGCCTCGCGAACGACCTGCACCTCGTGGGCGCGACGCCAGGCCTGAAGTGCCTCGATGGTGATCATGGCCAGCCCGTGCTCGTCGGCGAACCGCCGGAGCTCCGGGGTGCGCGCCATCGTCGTGGGATCCTCCTCGGAGACGATCTCGCAGATCACGCCGGCCGGACGCAGACCGGCCAGCCGGGCCAGATCGACCGCGGACTCCGTGTGTCCCGGACGGGTCAGAACGCCCCCGGGGCGTGCCCGTAGGGGCACGACGTGGCCCGGGCGGGTGAAGTCTCCGGGAACGGTCTCGTCCGCGGCGAGCAGGCGGGCAGTGCGGGCCCGGTCGGCGGCCGAGATGCCGGTGGTCACGCCGGTCCGGGCATCGACGGTCACGGTGTACGCCGTATCGTGGCGGTCCTCGTTGATGGCCCGCATCGGCGGCAGATCGAGCCGCAGACAGTCCTCGGCCTCGAGCGCCACGCACACATAACCGGACGTGTACCGGACAAGGAAACCCATGAGCTCCGGGGTCGCGAGCTCGGCGGCGAAGATCAGATCGCCCTCGTCCTCCCGGTCCTCACTGTCCACGACGACCACGGCCCGTCCCGCCGCGATGTCGGCGATGGCGCGATCGATGCCGTCGAAGTTGGTCACTGCTACGGGTTCTCCTGTGTCTTCTTCTCCCGGGCGTCGGCCGCGGGCGCGGGCTCAAGTATGGCGCATCTGCTCA
>CAMNYG010000118.1 GCA_946570335.1 uncultured Dietzia sp.
GAGGCCGAGCGCACCCTGGGAGAGGCGCGCGAGGACGCCGACGCGATGCTCGCCGACGCCAAGGCGCGCGCCGACCGCATGGTCTCCGAGGCCACCACACACGCCGACGAACTCGTGGCGGAGGCCCGCGCCGACGCTTCCGAAATGCTGGAACGTTCCCGACGTGACGCCGAATCCACGACCGCGCGGGCCCGCGCCGAGGCCGAACGCCTCACCGAGCAGGCCAACATCCTCTACGACCGGACCATCACCGAGGCCCGGCAGGAGCAGCAGCGGATGCTGTCCGAATCCGAGGTCGTACGCATCGCGGACGAGGAAGCGGCCCGCGTGCGCGACGCCGCCCACGCCGAGAGCGACCGGCGCCGCGAGGAGTGCGACGCCTACATCGACGAGAAGATGGCCCGGTTCGAGGAATTCCTCGGCACCACCATCCGCACCGTCGCCCGCGGGCGCGAGGAACTGCACGGTGTGGGCTCGTCGCTACGCAGGGAGCCGGCCGGGCGCCGTGCGGGGCGCGAGGGTGAGCCCTACGACGACGGGTACGGGGACTACTGATCCGGACGGGTAGTCTGCTGGGCGTGTCCACCACCTCCCATCACCAGCACCATCCGTCCGGGCCTCTCGTGCTCGACACCCGCAACATCAGCCGGTCTCCCGGTGCCATGACACCGGTCCGGCAGACCGTCGAGACGCCGACCACCATCGGCGTCGAGATGATCGGGATCCCCGACGGGACCGAGCTCGACCTGGACCTGTTCCTGACCTTCGTCGATGAGGGCATCCTCGTCACCGGGACCGTCACCGGTCGGGCGCAGGTCGAATGCGCCCGGTGCCTGGGGCAGTTCCGCACCGAGGTCAGCGTCGAGCTCACCGAGATGTACGCGCTGGCGGGAAAGGCCGCGGCCGAGGGCGCGGAGGAGGACGAGGTCAGGCTGCTCGACGGCGACATGCTGGACCTCGAGCCGGCGCTCATCGACGCCTTCGGCCTCGAGTTCCCGCTCTCGCCGACCTGCACCGACTACGGCCATGCCGAGTGCATCAATCCCGACACCCCGCGCCCCGACGGGGTCTCCGGAGAGACGGAGGGGCGTATCGACCCACGCTGGGCCGGTCTGGCCGAGAAGTTCGGTATCAGCGGAACCGATGAGGGCCGCGGGTGAAGGACACGGCGGCCGCGCTGGACGAGGTCCTCGGCGTCGACCTGCCCGCGGAGCTGATCACCCAGGCGCTGACCCACCGCTCGTTCGCCTACGAGAACGGTGGGATACCACACAACGAGCGTCTGGAGTTCCTCGGCGACGCGGTACTCGAGCTGGTGGTGACCGAGTATCTCTACCGCACCTACCCCGATCGACCCGAAGGGGACCTGGCCAAGATCAGGGCGAGCCTGGTCAACACCTACGCGCTGGCGGACATCGCCCGCGAACTCGGCCCCGGCGGGCTCGGTGCGCACCTGCGCCTGGGACGTGGTGAGGAGCTCACCGGCGGGCGCGACAAGCACTCGATCCTGGCCGACACGATGGAGGCGGTGTTCGGTGCGGTCTATCTCACGCACGGGCTCGAGCCCGCGCGGACGTTGATCGAGCGGATCATCGGCGAGAGGCTCCTGGTGGTCCCCGACATGGGTGCCGCGCTCGACTGGAAGACCAGCCTGCAGGAGAAGTGTGCGTCGCGCGGACGGTCCAAGGTGCACTACGACATCACCGCCACCGGACCGGACCACGACAAGCGGTTCACCGCCGTGGTGTTCGTGGGGTCCGACCGGCTCGGCGAAGGGACCGGCCGCACCAAGAAGGAAGCCGAACAGAAGGCCGCGGAGCAGGCCTGGACGGCCCTGAACCGGAAAACGGGTTGACGGACAATGCCCGAACTGCCCGAGGTCGAGGTGGTCCGGCGCGGCCTGTCCGATCACGTGGTGGGACGCCGGATCACCTCCGTCGAGGTGACCGGTGCCCGCACCGCGCGCCGCCAACCCGGAGGCCCCGCTGAGATCGTCGCCCGGCTCGAGGGGCGGGCGGTCAGTGGCGCCGAGCGCCGGGGCAAGTACCTGTGGCTGACCCTGGACCACGAGCACGCAGCAGGTGCCGACTGCCTGCTGGTCCACCTCGGGATGAGCGGACAGATGCTGGTGGCGGACGCCGGTGCGCCGCCGGTGCGCCACATGCACGCGCGGGCCCACCTCGACGACGGAACCGAGCTGCGGTTCGTCGACCAGCGGACCTTCGGTGGGTGGACGGTCGTCCCGCTGACCGAGGCCGCCGACGGTACGGGAGTACTGCTCCCCGCTCCCGCCGCGCACATCGCGGCGGACCCGTTCGAGCCGGGATTCGACGCCCGCGCCGCCGCCCGGGTGATCCGGCGCCGCGACTCCGAGATCAAGCGGCTTCTGCTGGACCAGACCGTCGTGTCCGGCATCGGGAACATCTACGCCGACGAGGCCCTGTGGCGCTCCGGCGTCCACGGGCGCCGACGTTCGGGGGCCCTGACTCTGCGGGTGGTCGTCGAAACCCTTCAGCACGCCCGCGACGTGATGGCCGATGCACTGGCCGCCGGTGGCACCTCGTTCGATGCGCTGTACGTCAACGTCAACGGTGCGTCCGGCTACTTTTCGCGCGCTCTGGCGAGCTACGGACGCGAAGGGGAGCCATGCACGCGATGCGGCACACCGATCGTGCGGGAGCGCTTCATGAATCGTTCGAGCTATTTTTGCCCGTCCTGTCAGCGGAAACGCTAGCGTCCGCTCTCTCGGCTCCGCCCGGGAGGTGGAGCCGGCGAGCGACGGAACGGCGGTGGCGACGGAGATCGTCATCAAGGTCAAGCGTGGCGTTGGTGGCGATGATGAGGACCCGGCCGGTCAAGGCGGTGTTGGAGGCGCTCGAGGCCCCGGCTCGGATCGCGCTGATGACCGCCCTCGGCGTCACCAAGCCGACCACGGGCCACGACTGGAAGCGCCGGGCCGAGCGGCTGGTGCGTGCCAGCGGGCTGAAGTACACGATCGTGCGCCCCGGCTGGTTCGACTACAACGAGCCCGATGAGCAGCACCTCGTGCTCCGGCAGGGCGACACCCACTGGGCGGGCAATCCCTCCGACGGTGTGATCTCCCGCGCCCAGATCGCCCGGGTCCTCGTAGCCTCCCTGAGTTCCGACGCCGCTGACCGCAAGACCTTCGAGTTGATCGCCGAGAAGGGCGAGGCCCAGGACGATCTCGATCCGCTGTTCGCCGCGCTGCAGGACGACAGCGGACTGGACGGACCGGCCGACCACGAGAACCTCCCGTTGGACGGGGAACCTCAGGACTTCCTGGCCGACCTCGACGCGCTCAGCGGACGCTTCTGACCCCGAGCTTCTCGTTCGACCGACGACTCCTCTCGGAGACCCGAGACCACCTGGCTCAGGCTGCCCGTGGTGATCGCCGCTGGAGCGCTGGCGATCCCGCCGTGTCCCCGGCGGTGGTGGCAGCCCGCACGGCGCGGCCCGCGGCAACGGGGAGCGGTCGTACGATGACCGGATGACCGAGTCCTCGCCGTCCACCTCACCCCAGTTCCGGGATCCGCAATCCCAGGACGACACAGTCCCACCCGCCACGACCCTGCGGGTCGATAGGGTGGGCACGCGCCGCTACGTGGGTACCTCGAGTCGCGGCGCTCGCGTGGAGATCGGTTCGGCGGACGTCGAGGGCGCGTTCACTCCGGGAGAACTGCTCAAGATCGCGCTCGGGGCCTGCTCAGCGATGGCCTCGGACTTCACCGTGTCCCGCCGATTGGGAGACGACTTCGATTCGACCGTGCACATCTCCGGCGACGCCGACCGGGAGACGGAGCGGTACCCGGTACTCGAGGAGTCCTACGAGCTGGACATGTCCGAGTTGGACCCGGCGACGGCGGATCGGCTGGTGGCGATGGTGCAGCGGTCCATCGACAAGGCCTGCACCGTGGGACGGACCCTGCAGTCGGGCACCGAGGTCCGGCTACGGGTCCAGACAGGACACGAGCAGCTGTGAGCGCCGACCACCCCGGGGGTGACGTCCGGCTGGTGGCCTGGGTGCACGGGCACGTCCAGGGCGTCGGCTTTCGCTGGTGGACGCGCAGCCGCGCCCTCGAGTTGGGGCTGACCGGCTACGCTGCCAACAAGTCGGACGGTCGCGTCCATGTGGTGGCCGAGGGGCCGGAACCGGCATGTCAGGCACTTCTCGAGGAGCTGCGGGGCGGCCAGACCCCGGGAGCCGTCGATCTGGTGGTGGACAGCATCGAACCGGCGCGCGGCGGACTCACCGGATTCGTCGAGCGCTGACCTAGGATCGGTACCCGTGTATCTCAAGTCGCTGACGCTCAAGGGCTTCAAGTCCTTCGCGGCGCCCACGACCATGAGATTCGAGCCCGGAATCTGCGCAGTGGTGGGGCCGAACGGCTCCGGAAAGTCGAATGTCGTCGACGCCCTGACCTGGGTGATGGGCGAGCACAGTGCCAAGTCACTGCGTGGCGGGAAAATGCAGGACGTCATCTTCGCCGGCACTGTCGGTAAACAGCCTCTCGGCCGCGCCGAAGTGACGTTGACGCTGGACAATTCCGACGGCGCGCTGCCGATCGACTACGCCGAGGTCTCGCTGACGCGGCGCATGTACCGGGACGGTGCCGCAGAATACGAGATCAACGGGGACCGCGCCCGGCTCATGGACGTCCAGGAGCTGCTCTCGGACTCCGGCATCGGCCGCGAGATGCATGTGATCGTCGGCCAGGGAAAGCTCGCGGAGATCCTCGAGTCCAAGCCCGAGGAGAGGCGCGCGTTCATCGAGGAGGCCGCCGGCATCCTCAAGCACCGCCGCCGCAAGGAGAAGGCGCAGCGCAAACTCGCCGGGATGCAGGGCAACCTCGACAGACTCGGAGACCTCACCACGGAGCTCCGCCGACAGCTCAAGCCGCTGGGGCGCCAGGCGGAGGTGGCACGGCGCGCCCAGACCATCCAGGCCGACCTACGAGACGCCACGTTCCGATTGGCTGCGGATGACCTGGTCACCCGTCGCCGCGAGCTGGCCGACGCCGAGAGCGTGCGGAGCCGCCTGGAGGAGCGAGTCGCGGAGGCCGTGGACCGTCGCGACGACCTGGCCCGGAAGGTGGCCGAGACACAGTCTGAACTCGACGGTCTCATCCCGGACGCCGAGGCCGCACAGCAGCGTTGGTTCGCCCTGTCCACACTGGCCGAACGTGCACGCGCCACCGCCCGCATCGCCGCTGACCGTGCCCGGTCGCTGGCCGCCGAGGTGGCGGACCACCACGGGACGGACCCCGAGGAACTCGACCGCCAGGCCGAGCGGGCCGCCGCCC
>CAMNYG010000119.1 GCA_946570335.1 uncultured Dietzia sp.
CCCGGCAGCCGTCCGTGCCGCGGCCTGCCGGCGTGGTCAGTTCGTCGTTGCCGCCGCCTGTTCGGTGGCCCGCCGACCCGCGACCTCGGGCCGGGACAGTAGCCGCCCGGCCATCTCGCGGCCCTGGCACACCAGTTCGGTCCCGTAGATCGGGCGGTGGGCGAAGGCACCCTCCAGCAGCAGGAACAGGTGGTTGGCCAGGAACCGGTGGTCGAGGTCCGACGCGACGTCCTCCTTGACCAGTTCCTCGAGCAGGTCGCAGATCGAATGCTTGTGATAGCGGATGACCTCGTGGGCCGGGTGCTCCTCCGGCAACTCCGCGGCGGCGTTGAGGAACGCGCAGCCGCGACGGGCGTTTCCGTGGTCAGCGCCGTAGACGTCGAAGAACGCCAGGGCCCGGGGGCTCGCGGCGCGATCGACCTCGTCCTCGAGGATCCCCCACCACCACCGGTGCCGGTTGAGCAGGTAGGCCACCACCAGCCCGTCCTTCGAGCCGAAGTGCTTGTAGAGGGTCGGCTTGGAGATCCCGGATTCGGCGGCGATCGTGTCCACTCCGACCGCATGTATGCCCTGGTCGTAGAAGAGCTCGGACGCCACGTCGAGGATCTGTCGAGCCCCGGGCGTCAGGTCACTGAGGTCGGGAAAAACGGTAGTCATATCCCCCTTGACTTTACAGATCTGTATACCTAATCTGCAGTCGAGGTTTACAGACCTGTATATCTCCCCTCTCACGCACCCCGAGTCCGGCCCCCAAGGAGGGATTCCCATGAACCCGTTCCGCCCCTTCCTCGACCTCGTCGCACAGCTGTGGTTCGCCCTCGACACCGCCAGTGCGGTCCGTCACGGCAAACCCGTCTCCGAGCGGGCCCGCGCGTACTGCATGACCGACTACGCGCGCACCCGGACGAACGTCAGCGCCCTCGCGGCGTAAGCCCCCGACAGGCATCACCGCCTCGCGGCACAGTCCCCGACCGCCCGCCGCGACATCCGCTGACGGCCTGCCGGAGCACACACTCCCGGCCCGCCGCCGATCTGCACCCACTGGAGATCGGCGGCGGGCTTCGGCGTGCGCGGGCAGATCGCGGCGAGCCCACCCGCGACTAGCCCCGCGACAGAACCGGGACCCGGCCACCGTGCTCGACGCGCGCACGGTGACAGGTATCACCACTTGAGTCCGCGATCCGGCCTCGCATCCCGAGCAGAGTCACTAAAATAAGCATCTGCTGAACACAACCGTGTTCGCCGGCTCTCATTAACGAGGTCTCAGAGAAATGACCACTTCCACTTTCACCCCTGTCGCAAAAGGCATGCGCGTGGCCCTGCTGGCCAGTGGCCTGATCGCCGTCATCTTCGGCATCGCGATTCTCGTCTGGCCAGGCAGCACCGCAGAGATCATCACCGGCGTCATCGCCGTCTATGCCATCATCGCGGGCATCGTGTACCTGGCGATGTCCTTCACCGCCACCGGCCAGTCCACCGGCAGCCGCATCGGGCACGGCCTACTGGGCCTGCTCTACATCGCGGCCGGGATCTACGCTTTCGTCGCGCTGGCGGCAACGACGATCGTCCTGGGCATCTTCATCGCCGTGCTCATCGGCGTCATGTGGATGATCGAGGGATTCACCGCATTGTTCACGCTCGGCGAAGCCGGCTCGAAGGGCCTGACGGTCTTCTTCGCGATCATCTCGGTGCTCGCCGGCATCGCGCTCGTGTCCACTCCCCTGTGGGGCATCGCCTTCCTGTGGTGGCTCACCGGCATCGCCCTCGTCGTCATGGGTGTGCTCAACGTGATCCGGGGCTTCTCGATCAAGGTCTGACCCCACGTCACATCGAGCCCGCGGTCGGCTGGACACCGTCCGCACCGGGGCGCGTTCGCCGCGCATCACCCGCAAGAGGACCTCACCTCGACCCGCCATGACCCGTCAGCCCACCCGGCCGGACGGACCGTGGCGGGTCGAGGCCATTTCACGGGTGCGACCCGGTCCGGACATGTCTCAGCCGCCCTGGCCGGTGGGGCTGACAGACCTCGTCGTCGTCGTCATCGTCGAAGGCCGGCACCCCACCGACCACCCGGCCCCCACGACACGGGAGGATCGCGCCTGTCGTGTTAGATTCAGCGAGCCAGCGAGACCTCAGAACGGGTCGCGGGAATCCGGTGCGAATCCGGAACTGACGCGCAGCGGTGAGGGTGATGGCGGGGCACGAGGCCACTGGGTCCCCAGATCCGGGAAGGCGCCCCGCCCAGGTGAACCCGAGTCCGAAGACCGGCTGGCCCTCGCGGTGATCACCGCCAGGTCATGATCGGACCTCGCGCTTCAGGTCCGCGACCTCGAAAGACCCATCATGCGTGTACCCGCCCTCCTCCTCGCCACCTCCCTGTGCCTGGCGGCCTGTTCCACCGCTGACGAGCAGTCCACCGACCCGGCCGCCGTCGGGCCCATCGAGAACTGCGGCGAGCAGGTGACGGTCGACCAGACCCCCGAGCGGGTCGTCTCCCTCAACCAGGGCTCCACGGAGATCCTGCTCGCACTGGGCCTGGGCGAGAGGATCGTCGGCACCGCCACCTGGACCGATCCGGTGCTGGAGGAGTTCGCCGAGCAGAACGCGACCATCCCCCGTCTCGCGGACAACGAACCATCGCTGGAGTCGGTCCTGGACACCGAACCGGACTTCGTCACGGCGTCCTTCCGCAACACCCTCGGCGAGGGTGGCGTCGCGGAGCGCGAACAGTTCCACGAGCTCGGGGTGGGGACCTATCTCTCCCCCGCCGACTGCGTGGGCAAGGTCGCCGACTCCGGAGACGGGGAGCGGGAGACCCCGTTCACCGAGGACCTGCTGTTCCGCGAGATCACCGAACTCGCCCAGATCATGGACGTGGAGGAGGCCGGCGAGGAACTCATCGCCGACCTGCAGGACCGCCTCGACGGGGCCGCCCGGGTGGACGCCTCCGGGGTGTCGGCGATGTACTGGTTCGCCAACTCCGAGTCCCCCTACATGGCCGGCTGCTGCGGGGCGCCCGGCCTCATCTCCACCACACTGAACCTGGAGAACGTCTTCGACGACACCACGCAGGAGTGGCCGCAGATCAACTGGGAGGTCGTGGCCGAGCGTGACCCGGACGTGATCGTCGTGGGCGACCTGACCCGCAAGAGTCAGACCGCCGAGACCGCCGACGCCAAGATCGCCTATCTCGAGTCGAACCCGGTCACCCGTGAGATGACGGCCGTCCGCGAGGGCCGCTTCATCGCGATCACCGGCGCCGAGATGAACCCGTCGCTGCGCACGATCTACGGGATCGAGACGGTCTCGGAGGGACTCGTGGATCTCGGGCTCGTCGACGGGCCGACGGCGAACGGCTGACAGCGGTGTCCGCCTCACTCGCGACGCAACCGTCGACCGTCACGCAGGTGCCGGGGAGCCGGTCGGCGCCGCTGCACCGGCCGGCGGCGCTCGGCGCGTTGTGGCTCGGCGGGCTGGTCGCGCTGCTGGTCTCCGTCGCGGTGGTCATCACGATCGGCCCGTCGGGGATCACGGCCGGCGACGTGGTGCAGTCCGCGGCCGCCCGCGTGACCGGGGCCGACTCCGGGCTCAGCCGGATCCAGGAAGGGATCATCTGGAACCTGCGCCTGCCGCGCAGCCTCATGGCCGCGCTGGCGGGGGCCGGGCTCGCGTTGTGCGGCGCGATCCTGCAGTCCCTCCTGCGTAATCCGCTGGCCGACCCGTACATCCTGGGCATCTCGTCCGGGGCGTCGACCGGGGCGGTCCTGATCGTGGTGCTCGGTGTGGGCGCCGGCGCGATCGGACTCACCACGGGCGCGTTCGTCGGGTCCCTGGTCGCGTTCGGGTTCGTACTGCTCCTGGCGTTCGCCTCGGGCGGCACGACGGACCGCGTCGTCCTGGCGGGGGTCGCGGCCACGCAGCTGTTCTCGGCGCTGACCTCGTTCATCGTCTACATCGCGGCGGACGCCGAGCAGACCCGCGGGATCCTGTTCTGGCTCCTGGGTTCGCTGGCGTCGGTGCGCTGGACGGACGTCGCGGTGGGCGCGGTGGTGGTGCTGATCGGCCTGGTGGTGTGCCTGCTGCACACGGCAAACCTGGACGCGTTCACGTTCGGGCAGGACGCCGCGGCGTCGCTGGGTGTCAACGTGGTCCGGACCCGGCTGGTGCTGATGGTGGTCACCGCGCTGGTGACGGCGGTCATCGTGAGCACGTGCGGTGCGATCGGGTTCGTGGGGCTGGTGTTGCCGCACGCCGCCCGGGCGCTGGTCGGCGGCCGTCACCGCGTGCTGGTCCCGACCTCGGCGTTGATGGGGGCGATCTTCCTGGTCTGGATCGACGCCGCGTCGCGCACCGTGATCGCGCCCCAGGAACTGCCGGTCGGCGTGGCCACCGCCCTGATCGGTGTCCCCGCGTTCGTGGTGTTGTTGTTGCGGCGGGGCCGAGGGCGATGACTCCGCCGGACGAGAACCCGATGACGGGGACGACGACAACGGTGAGCACTCTCCTGGAGGCTCGCGGTGTCTCGTGGTCCGTCCGGGGCCGACCGATCATCACCGATCTCAGCCTGGCACCGGCGCCCGGGACCATGGTGGGCGTGCTCGGACCCAACGGTTCGGGAAAGTCCACGCTGCTGCGGGTGATGACGGGTCTCCAACGCCCGGATACGGGACGGGTGCTGCTCGACGGCACCGATATCCGGCGGATGTCCCGCAGGCGGTTCTCCCGGCGGGTGGCCCTTGTCGAGCAGGAGGTCTCCACTGATCAGAACCCGACGGTGCGCGACGTGATCGAGCTCGGCCGCATCCCGCACCGTGCGGCCTGGTCCGGCCCGCGCCCCGGGGACGACGAGGCGGTGGCCCGGGCCGCCACCACCACGAGTCTGACCGACCGCCTGGACCAGCGGTACGGGACCCTGTCGGGCGGCGAGCGCCAGCGCGTCCAGATCGCGCGGGCGCTGGCCCAGGAGCCCGAGGTGTTGGTCCTGGACGAGCCGACCAACCACCTCGACATCCGCCACCAGTTGGACCTGCTCGCGCTGGTCCGCGGGACGGGCGCGACGGTGATCGCCGCGCTTCATGACCTCAATCTGGCGGCGGCGTACTGTGACCACCTGCTCGTCCTGACCGACGGCCGCGCCGTGACCAGTGGCCCACCGTCCGAGGTGATCAGCGAGGAGATGATCCGCAGCGTGTACGGCGTCGGAGCGAGGGTCTGCCACGACGAGGGAGGGGTCCATGTCCGCTATCTCGCCGGCTGACGGCGGAAGGGTCGTCCACCGGCGTGCCCGCGCCCGGGCGACCCGCGCCGGACTGCCCGCGCG
>CAMNYG010000120.1 GCA_946570335.1 uncultured Dietzia sp.
AGACGGCCGCGCGGCCAGCAGGCCAAATCGGACCGCCCCCCACACCTGCTCTCGGGGTGTGGGGGCCGGCCCGCTTCTGTCCGGTGGCCCGGGTGTCGACGTGTGTGTCGATGCGCTCCGGTCGTGCCGGCTTAGCGGCGCCAGTTGAGCTTGCGCGGAGGACGCATGGCGCGGACAGCGTCCGCGTAGCCGCGGCAGTACTCCCACGTCACGTAGTCGTCCGGGATCGGATCGAACGCGGGCTCATGGGGGAGCAGCGAGCCGTCCTCGAGCAGCTGCATGAGGTTCGCGCGGAGCATGTCCCACTCGTGGTAGTGCTCCTCGTCGCAGTCCTCGCACTGGACGGCCACGCCCTTGACTCCGGTCGGGGCCAGTAGGCGGCGGAACTCCGAGAGGTCCGCCAGGTCCTCCTCTATCGCCAGGCGCTCCTGCGGATCGAGCGGGCCGGTCGGGAACTCACCGTCGACAGGATCGAACTCGGCCAGTTCCTCGGCCGGGTCGTCCGGATCGCCGGCGAACGGGTCGGGCGGCATGCCATGCCGAAGGGGATCGTTCACGACTCCACCGTACCCGTGACCGTCGGCACACGGGGACACCGCAGCGTGTGAACGCGGGGCTGACGGTTCGAGCCCGGGGCCCCGGAGACACTATCCTCGAGAGCCGAGCACCGAGACGACCCCAGGAGGACGGCATATGAGCGAGTCGCATGGCCCCGTGCGCACCGGCGGCGACGACCCGACGAAGGTCGCGATGGTCGGTCTGACCTTCGATGACGTCCTTCTTCTCCCGGCCGCCTCCGAGGTGGTCCCCAGCGAGGTCGACACGAGCACCCAGCTGACCCGTGAGATCACCCTGCGCGTGCCGCTGGTGTCGTCCGCGATGGACACCGTCACCGAGGCCCGGATGGCGATCGCCATGGCCCGTCAGGGCGGCATCGGTGTGCTGCACCGCAACCTCTCGGTGTCCGACCAGGCCGCCCAGGTCGACACCGTCAAGCGGTCCGAGGCCGGCATGGTCACCAACCCGGTCACCTGCGCCCCCTCCAACACGCTGGCGGAAGTCGACGAGATGTGCGCCCGCTACCGGATCTCGGGTCTGCCCGTCACCGACGAGCGTGGCGAGCTGGTCGGCATCATCACCAACCGCGACATGCGCTTCGAGGTGGACAAGTCCCGTCGCGTCGACGAGGTCATGACCCGCGCGCCGCTCGTCGTGGCCCGTGAGGGCGTCACCGCAGAGGCCGCGCTCGGACTGCTGCGGCGCCACAAGATCGAGAAACTCCCGATCGTCGACGGCGACGGCCGCCTGACCGGCCTGATCACCGTCAAGGACTTCGTCAAGACCGAGAAGCACCCCGATGCCACGAAGGACGCCGACGGTCGCCTGCGCGTGGCCGCCGCGATCGGCACCGGAGAGGACGCCTGGCAGCGCGCCGGCACACTCACCGACGCCGGAGTCGACGCCCTCGTCGTGGACACTGCCCACGCCCACAACCGCAACGCGCTGGAGATGGTCGCCCGCGTCAAGCGTGAGCTCGGCGACCGTGTCCAGGTCATCGGCGGCAACCTCGCCACCCGTGGTGCCGCACAG
The DNA here is from genome assembly GCA_946570335.1 of uncultured Dietzia sp. GTDB lineage: Bacteria > Actinomycetota > Actinomycetes > Mycobacteriales > Mycobacteriaceae > Dietzia. Next base: position 1,591 of record CAMNYG010000120.1, read on the forward strand.
GCCATGATCGACGCCGGTGCGGACGCCATCAAAGTCGGTATCGGGCCCGGCTCCATCTGCACCACCCGTGTCGTGGCCGGCGTGGGGGCCCCGCAGATCACCGCCCTGCTCGAAGCGTCGGTGGCGGCCGCGGCGGCCGGCATCCCCGTGATCGCCGACGGTGGCATGCAGTACTCGGGTGACGTGGCCAAGGCGATCGCCGCCGGCGCGTCGGCCTGCATGTTCGGGTCGCTTTTGGCCGGCTGCACCGAGTCGCCCGGCGAGCTGATCTTCGTCGACGGCAAGCAGTACAAGGTCTATCGCGGCATGGGCTCGCTCGGTGCGATGCGAGGCCGCGGCAAGCCGGGCGCCGAGCAGTCCTTCTCCAAGGACCGCTACTTCCAGGACGACGTGCTCTCCGAGGAGAAGCTGGTACCGGAGGGCATCGAGGGACGGGTGCCCTACCGCGGCGACGTCGCGCAGGTGCTCCACCAGCTGGGCGGTGGCCTGCGGGCCGGCATGGGGTACACCGGCTCCGCCACGATCCCGGAGATGAACCGTGCACAGTTCGTCCAGATCACGGCCGCGGGGCTCAGGGAGAGCCACCCGCACGCGATCCAGATGACCGTCGAGGCACCCAACTACAACGTCAAGGACTGAGATCGCCGTGCGAGATGTCGTTGAGATCGGAATGGGCCGCGAGGCCCGCCGGATGTACGGACTGGGCGAGATCGACCTCGTCCCGGCCCGGCGCACCCGCAGCGCCAAGGAGGTGTCGACGGCCTGGCAGATCGACGCCTACCAGATGGACATCCCCGTGATGACGCACCCGACGGATGCGATCGTCTCGCCGTCGTCGGCCATCGCGTTCAACAACCTGGGCGGATTGGCCGTGCTCAACGGTGAGGGCCTGTGGGCCCGGCACGCCGACCCGGAGGCCGCGATCGCCGAGCTGCGCGAGATCGCGCTCGAGGATCTCACCGGCGTCCGGGCCGTGACGCGCCTGCAGGAACTGCACAAAGCACCGATCAATGAGGAGTTCCTCGTCGCCGCGGTGCAGAAGATCCGCGAAGAGGGCGGCACCGTGGCCGTGCGCGTCTCGCCGCAGCGCGCCCGTGAGCTCACACCCGGGCTGATCAAGGCCGGTATCGACATGCTGGTCGTCCAGGGCACGATCATCTCCGCCGAGCACGTTTCCGGCGAGGACGCGCCGCTGAACCTCAAGGAGTTCATCGGCAGTCTGGACGTTCCCGTGATCGCCGGCGGCGTCGTCGACTACAAGACGGCACTCCATCTCATGCGCACCGGTGCGGCCGGCGTGATCGTCGGCTACGGCGGCGCCGAGGGGGTCACCACCACCGGACCGGTGCTCGGCGTGGAGGTCCACATGGCCACCGCGATCGCCGACGCCGCAGCCGCTCGCCGCGACTACCTCGATGAGACCGGCGGACGCTACGTCCACGTCCTCGCCGACGGGGACATCTACACGTCCGGCGACATCGCGCGCGCGGTCGCGTGTGGCGCGGACGCCGTGGTGCTGGGTCCGCTGCTCGCGGGCGCACTCGAGTCGCCCGGCCGGGGCGTGTACTGGGACTCCGTCTCCGCGCACCCCAACATGCCGCGCGGCCACGTCGCCGAAACACACGAGGAGACCACGCTCGCGACGCTCAGCGAGGTCCTCGTGGGTCCGACGAGCCTGCCGGACGGCACGCGCAACCTCATGGGAGGCCTGCGTCGCGCCATGGCCAAGTGCGGTTACTCCGACGTCAAGGGATTCCAGAAGGTGGATCTGTCGGTCCGTACCTGACGGCCCGTACCTGATGGCCCGTACCTGACGGTCCGAACCTGACGGCCCTTTTCGGCCTCGCACGATAAGGGGACGGCCCCGGCGGTGGTCGGGTGACCAGCTGGTCGGAGCTGCCTGACAAAAACGAGCCTACTGTCGGGTAGGTTCACTGGTGACCGGGTAGTAATGTGACCCACACCATCGACCTCGATCCGGAGAGAGCTGCGCCATGACGTCGTCTTCCCAGTCGCCAGATAACCAGGCTTCCACCCCGCCCACCGACACGGACGTAATCGTCGTCGGCTCCGGCTTCGGCGGCAGCGTCACCGCGTTGCGACTGACGGAGAAGGGCTACCGGGTCACGGTCGTGGAAGCGGGCCGACGGTTCGAGGACTCCGACTTCGCCAAGACGTCCTGGCGGCTCAACAAGTTCGTGTGGGCGCCCAAGTTCGGCCTGTTCGGTATCCAGCGACTGCACATCCTGCGTGACGTCCTGGTCATGGCCGGGGCCGGCGTGGGCGGCGGGTCGCTGAACTACGCCAACACCCTGTACAAGCCGTCGGAGCCGTTCTTCACGGATCCCCAGTGGGAGCACATCACCGACTGGGACGAGGAACTGTCCCCGTTCTACGACCAGGGCCGCCGGATGCTCGGCGTCGTCACCAACCCCACCCACACCCACTCCGACACGGTCATCAAGGAGGTCGCGCGCGACATGGGGGCGGAGGACACGTTCGTCTACACCCCGGTCGGCGTGTTCTTCGGCGAGAAGACCGGCGGCCGGGGCAAGCCGGGCGAGACGGTCCCGGACCCGTTCTTCGGTGGCGTCGGCCCGGACCGCACCGCCTGCATCGAGTGCGGCGAGTGCATGACCGGCTGCCGCCACGGTGCCAAGAACACGCTCGTCAAGAACTACCTCGGTCTGGCCGAGCGCGCCGGGGCCCGCATACTGGACCGCACCACCGTCTCCGACCTGCGTGAGCGCGGCGACGGCACGTGGGAGGTCACCCTCGAGCGCACCGGGGCCTGGACCACGCGCGGCAAGCGGCCCCGCACCATGACCGCCGCGCACGTCGTGGTGGCCGCCGGCACCTGGGGCACCCAGCACCTGCTGCACTACGCCAAGGACTCCGGCTCGCTGCCGCGGCTGTCCGGCGCGCTGGGCCGGCTCACCCGCACCAACTCTGAGTCGATCCTGGGGGCGATGGGCGACAAGTACCGTCCGGAGCGTGACTTCTCCGAGGGGGTGGCCATCACCTCCTCGTTCCATCCCGCTTCCGACACCCACATCGAGCCGGTCCGCTACGGCAAGGGCTCCAACGCCATCGCCGTGTTGCAGACCCTGCTCACAGACGGTGGGGGCCGCGTCCCGCGCTGGCTCCTGCTGCTACTGGAGATCCTGCGCAACCCCCTGCGGGCCGCCAAGATGTTCAACTACCGCCGGTGGAGCCAGCGCACGGTGATCGTGCTGGTCATGCAGAACCTGGACAATTCGCTGCAGACCTTCGTCAAGCGTCTCGGGCCGTTCCGGTACGTCTCCAGCAAGCAGGGCCACGGCGAGCCCAATCCGACGTGGATCCCGGAGGGTAACGAGGCCACCCGGCGGCTCGCGGACAAGATCGACGGCACGCCGGGCGGCACGGTCGGCGACATCTTCAATATGCCCATGACCGCGCATTTCCTCGGCGGCTGCCCCATCTCGGACTCGCCGGACAAGGGCGTGGTGGATCCGTACCACCGAGTGTGGAACTACCCGACGATGTCGATCGTCGACGGCTCGGCGATCTCGGCCAACCTCGGCGTGAACCCGGCCCTGACCATCACCGCGCAGGCCGAGCGTGCCATGTCGCTGTGGCCCAACAAGGGCGAGCCCGATCCGCGTCCGGCGCAGGGTGAGGCCTACAGGCGGGTCGCGCCGGTGGCGCCCGTGTCGCCGGTCGTGCCGGAGG
>CAMNYG010000121.1 GCA_946570335.1 uncultured Dietzia sp.
GCGACGACGGCTGCGCCGACGACTGCGACGACGACGACAACGGCCGGCGCCCGCTGTGCGGACACCGGCCGGTGGGTGGTGAGGCTGCGCCGATCAGCGCTTCTTCTTGGGCGAGACCCGGATGGTGATGCTGCCGGTCACGGGCTCCACGCCGGCGTCGTCGACGAAGGTCAGCGGCACCTCGATGTCCCGGCCGGAGGTGATCGACTCGAAGTCGGGGATCTGCTCCCACTCGGCGGTGACCGTCATGCCGCCGGTCGACTTGGCGGGGTAGCGCACGTTCATGCCCACCGGGATCCACCGGTGCGTGGCGGGCACGGTGGCCTCCGCGAGCATGCCCATGGCGAACTCGGCGAGGTTGCAGGCGGCGATCACGTGGAAGGTGCCGATGTGGTTGCGGTTGCCCCACCAGCCCGGTCCGCGCACGACACAGCGCCCCGGGCGCATCTCGGTGACGTGCGGCAGTGCGGTGCGGAAGTAGGGCGCCTTGAGGCTGACGGCCGCCGTGAACAGGCGGGAGCCGAAGGGGAGGCGGGCGGTCTGCTGCCACAGCTTGTAGGTGGCGGTGGTGGCGGCGGCGCTGACGGCGGAGGCGGGGGAACTGTTGGTCACGTCGACGAGGTTACCCGTCGGTAGATTCTGTGCCCAGACTGAACCTCCGATTCGTTCATTCTCTGGCGGACGGCCTCGGCAGGTCTCCGCGGCCCGATTGTTAGGCGAGGATCTGGGTGCCCTCACGCAGTAGTTCGTGCAGGCGGGACTGGTCGGCGCCGGGCTCGTTCACCCACAGGCGGTAGGCCGACAGTGCGATCCCCAGGGCGGCATGGGCGGTCGACGCCGGAACCAGGTCCTCCACCGTCTCGCCCCGACGGTGGGCCACGAAATCGGCAACGGCGCGACGCCAGTCGGCGTAGACGAGCGTCGAGTGCGCCTGCAGTTCGTCGACCTCGAGCAGCAGGCGCATGCGCGTGCGGTGCACCTCGGTCTGCGAATCGGGGAAGGTGTTGAACTCCACCAGCGCGTCGGCCAGGGCGTCGCGCAACGGCACCGTGTCGGGTACCGCGTCGAGATAGTCGAGCATCAGATGGATCTGCTCGTCGAACTCGCCCCAGGCGATCGCGGCCTTTCCGGGGAAGTATCGGAACAGCGTCCGACGCGAGATGTGCGCGGCCTCGGCGATCTGCTCGACGCTCGTGGATTCGTAGCCTCTGCGGGCGAACAGGTCCAGGGCCACGGTCACGATCGAGCTGCGTGTCGTGGATGGTCGACGGCCCGGTGTGCGGGCCGGTGGCGTCTCCTGCAGCTCCATGAAAACCGAGTTTAAGTGGTTGCCCCATTGCGTGTGGCACTAAGTGTCAATATGATTCAGGTCTCACCGGATCGCGGTGAGGCACGCCCGTGCGCAGACGAGAGGAGACGCAATGGAGAACACGCAGAACACCGAGGTCGTGCTGGAGGAGGCCCTCATCGAAGAGGTCTCGATCGACGGCATGTGTGGGGTCTACTGAGATGACCTCCGCAGCAGCGCCGGCCGGCGCCGAGCAGGAAGTCGCCTCGGCGGCGTTCGACCTCGATGCCGGCTGGCGCCTGCACCCCGGGGTGGCGCTGCGGCCCGAGCCGTTCGGAGCCCTGCTCTACCACTTCCACACCCGCAAGCTCAGCTTTCTCAAGTCGCCGACCATCGTCGAGGTGGTCCGCACCCTCGCCGACCACCCAACTGCGCGCGCCGCCTGTGCGGCCGCCGGGGTGCCGATCGATGATCCGGGTACCGCGCGGCTGTATCTGCACGCGCTCGGCCAACTCGCCGCCTCGCGCATGATCGAGGAGACCTCATGACCAGCATGCTCGACCGTCCCGCACGTCCCGCTCCCGTCGGCCGCCTGGTCGACCAGTTCGAGCGCGGACTGGACGCTCCCATCTGCCTGACCTGGGAACTCACCTACGCCTGCAACCTCGCCTGCGTGCACTGCCTGAGCTCGTCCGGGCGTCGCGACCCGCGCGAGCTGAGCACCGAGCAGTGCAAGGCGATCATCGACGAACTGCAGAAGATGCAGGTCTTCTACGTCAACATCGGCGGCGGCGAGCCCACCGTCCGCTCCGACTTCTGGGAGCTCGTGGACTACGCCACGAGCCATCAGGTGGGCGTGAAGTTCTCCACCAACGGAGTCCGTATCGACGAGGAGGTCGCCGCGCGCCTCGCCGCCAGTGACTACGTCGACGTCCAGATCTCGATCGACGGTGCCACGGCCGAGGTCAACGACGCGGTCCGCGGGCCCGGCTCGTTCGACATGGCCTGCCGCGCGCTGCAGAACCTCAAGGACGCGGGTTTCCGCGACTCCAAGATCTCGGTCGTGGTGACGCGCGAGAACGTCTCCCAGCTCGACGAGTTCAAGGCGCTGGCCGACAAATACGACGCGACGCTGCGGATCACCCGGCTCCGCCCCTCGGGGCGTGGCGCCGACGTGTGGGATGACCTGCACCCGCTGCCCGAGCAGCAGAAGGACCTCTACGACTGGCTGGTCGCCCACGGTGAGAACGTCTTGACCGGTGACAGCTTCTTCCACCTCTCGGCCTTCGGTGACGGACAGGGCTCCCTGCCGGGGCTCAACCTGTGCGGCGCCGGTCGCGTGGTCTGCCTCATCGACCCGATCGGCGACGTCTACGCCTGCCCGTTCGCGATCCACGAGGAGTTCCTCGCCGGCAACGTGGTCTCCGACGGCGGGTTCGAAACCGTGTGGCAGACCTCCGAGCTGTTCAGGGAACTGCGGGAGCCCCAGTCCGCCGGGGCCTGCGCCTCGTGTGACTTCTACGACAGCTGCCGCGGCGGCTGCATGGCCGCCAAGTTCTTCACCGGACTGCCCATGGACGGTCCTGATCCGGAGTGTGTCCAGGGCCATGGCGAAGGTCTTCTCGCCGCAGAGCGCAGTATCCCCGCGCCTTCGCAGGACCACACCCGCCCGATGGGACTGGCCGCCCGCAAGCAGCCCACGGGCCCGGTCCCGCTGACTCTGGTCACGACCCCGCCGCGCAGGCCCACCAGCCTGTGCGACGAGTCGCCCATCTAGTCGGTCCGACAACGCACTCCCGACCTGCCCGGCGGACGGGCGACGTCCCCGCCGGGTCGGCACCCCACACTTTGTAGCCCGAAACACCTGTAGAAGGAGGCACGCCCATGTCGCGCCTGTCCAAGATCGCCGAGGCCAACCCCTGGCGACAGAACCCCTGGTTCGAATCCGTGGCCGAGGCCCAGAGACGCGCCAAGAAGAAGCTCCCCAAGAGCGTGTACATGGCGCTGGTCGGCGGCAGCGAGGCGGGTGTGACGCTGCGCGACAACATGGACGCGTTCAGCGAGCTCGAGCCCAAGCCGCACGTGATCGGCGCCAAGCAGGACCGGGACATGGCGACCACCGTCATGGGGCAGCCGATCAGCCTGCCGGTGATGATCTCGCCGACCGGGGTCCAGGCCGTCACGCCCGACGGCGAGGTCGACGTGGCCCGCGCGGCGGCCGCGCGGGGCACCGCGATGGGTCTGAGCTCATTCGCCTCCAAGCCCATCGAGGAGGTCATCGCGGCAAATCCGCAGACCTTCTTCCAGGTGTACTGGCTGGGAGGAAAGGAGAAGGTCCTCGAGCGTCTCGAGCGAGCCAAGGCCGCCGGGGCGGCGGGCGTCATCCTCACCACCGACTGGTCGTTCTCGATGGGGCGCGACTGGGGCAGCCCCGCGATCCCGGAGAAGCTCGACGCCAAGGCCATGCTCACCATGGCCCCCGAGATCGCGGTGAGCCCGCGGTGGGCTATGGAGTGGGCGCGAGATGTGATCACCAACAAGCGATTCCCGGACCTGACCACCCCCAACCTGGTCAATCAAGGCGAGATGGGCCCGACCTTTTTCGGTGCCTACGGCGAGTGGATGGGCACCCCGCCGGCCACGTGGGACGACATCGCCTGGGTCGTGGACAACTATGACGGGCCGGTCATGCTCAAGGGCATCACCCGGATCGACGACGCCAAGCGCGCGGTCGACACCGGCGTCAAGGCGATCTCCGTGTCCAACCACGGCGGCAACAATCTCGACGCCACCCCGGCGTCCATCCGCTGCCTGGCCCCGATCGTCGACGAGGTCGGCGACCAGGTGGAGGTGCTGCTCGACGGCGGCATCCGCCGCGGATCGGACGTGGCCAAGGCGCTCGCGCTGGGTGCCCGCGCCGTGATGATCGGCCGCGCCTACCTCTGGGGCCTGGGCGCCAACGGACAGGCCGGTGTGGAGAATGTCCTGGACATCATGCGTTCGGGGCTGGACTCGAGCCTCATCGGACTGAGCAAGTCGTCGATCTCCGAGCTGAGCCGGGACGATTACCATATCCCGGAGGACTTCATGCGGCGGCTCGGCGCCTGACGTCGACGCCACCCACACCCATTCGAGACAACTGTAGAGAAAAGGACAACCCCTTCATGGGAGAATTCGACGGCAAGGTCGTCTTCATCACCGGTGTCGCACGCGGCCAGGGCCGCAAGCACGCCATCCGCTTCGCCCGTGAGGGTGCCAAGATTATCGGTCTGGACCTGTGCGCCGCACCCTCGGAGTACGTCAAATACCCTGCGGCCACCGAGGCGGATCTGGCCACGACCATCGAGAGGGTCGAGGCCGAAGGCGGGGAGATCTTCGCCGAGGTCGGCGACGTCCGCGACCTGGCCTTCCAGCAGGACGTCGTCGCTCGGGGCGTGGAGCGCTTCGGCGGCCGACTCGACGTCGTGATCGCCAACGCCGGGATCTGCAACTGGGGCAAGGTCTGGGAGCTGGACGAGCAGCAGTGGAACGACACGATCGACATCAACCTCACGGGGTACTGGAAGACCCTCAAGGCGTCGATCCCGGTGATGCTCGAGGCGGGCAACGGAGGGTCGATCATCCTGGTCAGCTCGGTTGCCGGTCTCAAGGCGATGCCGGTACAGGCGCCCTACTCGGCGTCCAAGCACGGCGTGGTGGGGCTGGCCCAGACCGCGGCCAAGGAGCTCGGCGAGCACGGGATCCGCGTCAACACGATCCACCCGTACGGAGTGCTCACCCCGATGGGCGCCGACGATCCGGACGCGCATTCCGTGTTCAACGACCAGCCCCAGTTCCTGCCGCACTTCACGCCGATTCTCGGCATGGGGATGGCGACGACCGACGACATCTCGGACTCGGTCATGTTCCTCGCCGGCGATGCCTCGCGCACCATCACCGCCTCGACCTTCACAGTCGACATGGGCGCGATCA
>CAMNYG010000122.1 GCA_946570335.1 uncultured Dietzia sp.
CGCGGCGACCGCCGACGACGTCACCCTTGTAGATCCACACCTTGACGCCGATGCGACCGAAGGTCGTCTTGGCCTCGTAGGTGCCGTAGTCGATCTCGGCACGCAGGGTGTGCAGAGGGACGCGTCCCTCGTGGTACCGCTCGGAGCGGGACATCTCGGCGCCGCCGAGGCGCCCCGAGCAGACCACCTTGATGCCCTTGACCTGCGGCTGGCGCATCGCCGACTGGATGCCCTTGCGCATCGCCCGGCGGAATGCCACGCGATTCGAGAGCTGCTCGGCGATGCCCTGGGCCACGAGCTGGGCGTCGGCCTCGGTGTTCTTGATCTCGAGAATGTTGAGGTGGACCTGCTTGCCGGTGAGCTTCTCGAGCTCGCCACGCAGGCGATCCGCCTCGGCACCTCGACGTCCGATCACGATGCCCGGGCGGGCCGTGTGGATGTCCACGTGAACCCGGTCACGGGTACGCGAGATGTCGACACCGGAGATCCCGGCGCGCTCCATGCCCGTGGACAGGAGCTCACGGATCTTGATGTCCTCCGCGACGTAGTCGGCGTACTGCTTGTCGGCATACCACTTGGACGTCCAGTCCGAGGTGATGCCGAGACGGAAGCCGTGCGGCTGGATCTTCTGTCCCATTTAGCGGGCACCTCCCTGGTTACGACGACCCCGGCCGGCTCCGGCCTTGCCGGGCACGCTGGTCACCTCGACGGTGATGTGGCTCGTGCGCTTACGCACCCGGAACGCACGACCCTGCGCACGCGGCTGGAACCGCTTGAGCGTCGGGCCCTCGTCGGCGTAGGCGGTCGAGACGACCAGGGTCCGGGGATCCAGGTCGAGGTTGTTCTCGGCGTTGGCGATCGCGGAGGCCAGGACCTTGGCGACGGGCTCGCTGGCGGACTGCGGTGCGAACCGCAGAATGTTCAGCGCGTCACCGGCATCCTTGCCACGGATCAGATCGATCACACGACGCGCCTTCATGGGCGTGACGCGGACGAACTTGGCGGTAGCGCGGGCCGTGAGCTGCTGCTCGGCCTGCTGCTCGTTCTGCTGGGTGTCTGTGCTCATCGACGCTTACTCTTCCGATCGTCCTTGATGTGCCCCTTGAACGTGCGCGTCGGCGCGAACTCGCCGAGCTTGTGACCCACCATCGAGTCGGACACGAACACGGGCACATGCTTACGGCCGTCATGAACGGCAAACGTGTGACCGATGAAATCGGGCAGGATCGTCGAGCGACGTGACCAGGTCTTGATGACCTGATGGGTACCCTTGTCGTTCTGCGCGTCCACCTTCGCGAGGAGGTGTTCGTCGACGAACGGACCCTTCTTGAGACTACGAGGCATCCTAGTTTCCCTCCTTAGCGCTTCTTGCCGGTGCGACGGCGACGGACGATGAGACTGTCGCTCGCCTTGTTGGGCTTGCGGGTACGACCCTCAAGCTGACCCCACGGGCTGACGGGGTGACGTCCACCGGACGTCTTGCCCTCGCCACCGCCGTGCGGGTGGTCGACGGGGTTCATGACCACACCACGGACGGTCGGGCGAACGCCCTTCCACCGCATGCGGCCGGCCTTACCCCAGTTGATGTTGATCTGCTCGGCGTTGCCCACCTCGCCGATCGTCGCCCGGCAACGGACGTCGACTCGACGGATCTCGCCGGAGGGCATACGCAGTGACGCGTAGGCGCCCTCCTTGCCGAGGAGCTGGATACCGGCACCGGCCGCGCGGGCCAGCTTGGCGCCGCCGCCCGGGCGCAGCTCCACGGCGTGCACGACCGTGCCCGCGGGGATGTTGCGCAGCGGCAGGTTGTTGCCGGTCTTGATGTCGGCGTTCGTGCCCGACTCGACCTTCATGCCCTGCTTGAGGTTGCGCGGCGCGAGGATGTACCGCTTCTCGCCGTCCGCGTAGTGGAGCAGAGCGATGTTCGCGGTGCGGTTCGGGTCGTACTCGATGTGCGCGACGGTGGCGAGCACGCCGTCCTTGTCGTTACGACGGAAGTCGATGACACGGTACTGACGCTTGTGGCCACCGCCCTTGTGGCGGGTGGTGATGCGGCCGTGGCCGTTACGACCGCCGGTCTTGCTCAGCGGGCGCAGCAGCGACTTCTCGGGCGTCGAGCGGGTGATCTCGGCGAAATTCGAGACGCTCGACCCGCGACGACCGGGGGTCGTGGGCTTGTATTTGCGGATAGCCATGAGGTTCTCTCGTCCTTAACTCTTCCCGCCGTCAGGCGGTCAGACCCGGGATCTCGATGGGCTTGCTGTCGGCCGCGAGGGTCACGATGGCGCGCTTGGTGCTCTTGCGCTGTCCGAACCCGGTGCGGGTGCGCTTACGCTTGCCCTTACGGTTGGCGGTGTTCACGGATTCAACGGTGACGCCGAAGATCTCCTGGACGGCGATCTTGATCTGCGTCTTGTTGGCGTCCGGGGACACCAGGAACGTGTACACGCCCTGCTCGAGCAGGCCGTAGGCCTTCTCGGAGACGACCGGGGCGATGATCACGTCCCGGGGGTCGGCGACTGTGCTCACTTGTCGGCCTCCTTCGCAGCCTTGCCGGCGAGGGAACGACCCGCCTGCGTGACGAACGCGTCCAGAGTCTCGACCGTGAACACGACGTCGTCAGCGTTGAGGACGTCGTAGGTGTTGAGCTGATCCGGAGCGATCGGGTGAACGTGATCGAGGTTGGTGACTGAACGCCAGGCGGCGAGGTCCTCGCGACCCACCACGATCAGGAACTTCTTGCGGTCGGACAGCGACGCCAGGAAGTCCCGGACGCCCGCGGTCGACGGCTTCTGTCCTTCGATGAACTCGGTCACGACGTGGAGACGCTCGTTGGCCACCCGGTCGGACAGGGCACCGCGCAGGGCGGCGGCCTTCATCTTCTTGGGGGTGCGCTGCGAGTAGTCCCGCGGCTTCGGACCGTGGACGGTGCCACCACCGGTGTAGGCGGGGGCACGGGTCGACCCCTGACGTGCGCGGCCGGTGCCCTTCTGGCGGAACGGCTTCCGGCCACCGCCACGCACCTCGCCGCGGGTCTTGGTCGAGTGGGTGCCCTGACGCGCGGCGGCCAACTGCGCCACCACCACCTGGTGCATCAGCGGCAGGTTGGGCTCGACACCGAAGATCTCGGCGGGGAGCTCGACGGCGCCGTCGGTCTTCCCGGCCGGCGTACGGACGTCGAGCTTGAGGTTCACGGTGTTCTCCGTGGTGGTCATGCGCGCGCACCGCCCTTCACTGCGGAACGGACCATCACGAGACCGCCGTTGCGACCCGGGATGGCACCCTTGATGAGGAGGACGCCGGCCTCGGCGTCGACCTTGTGGACCTTGAGGTTCATGGTGGTGACCCGCTCGTTACCCATGCGGCCGGCCATCTTCTTGCCCTTGAAGACGCGACCCGGGGTGGCGGCGCCACCGATCGAGCCCGGCTTACGGTGGACGGCCTGGGTGCCGTGCGAGGCACCCTGTCCGGCGAAGCCGTGACGCTTCATGGTGCCGGCGAAACCCTTGCCCTTGGACGTGCCGGTGACGTCGACGAAGGCGCCGTCGGAAAACACGTCGGCGCCGATCTCCTGGCCGATCTCGAAGCCGGCGGCCTGCTCGGCGTTGGCGAGCCGGATCTCCGCCACATGACGGCGCGGGGTGGTCCCGGCCTTCTCGAACTGGCCCGCGACAGGCTTGGTGACCTTGCGCGGGTCGATCGCGCCATAGGCGATCTGGACGGCGTTGTACCCGTCGGTCTCTTCGGTTCGGATCCCGGTGACGACGCACGGCCCGGCCTTGACGACGGTGACCGGGACCACCCGGTTGTTCTCGTCGAAGACCTGGGTCATGCCGAGCTTGGCGCCCAGGATGCCCTTGATCTCGGTGTTACTCATCTGTTCACTGTCTCCGCTGCACGTTGCTTGCTGACCGCTACGCGGTCGGAGGTCACTGGATGTTGACGTCGACGCTGGCCGGCAGGTCGATGCGCATGAGCGCGTCCACGGTCTTGGGCGTGGGGTCGAGAATGTCGATCAGCCGCTTATGGGTACGCATCTCGAAGTGCTCCCGCGAATCCTTGTACTTGTGCGGCGAGCGGATGACGCAGTAAACGTTCTTCTCGGTGGGCAGCGGCACCGGGCCGACGATACGAGCCCCGGTACGGGTCACCGTCTCGACGATCTTCCGGGCCGAGGCGTCAATCGCCTCGTGGTCGTAGGCCTTGAGCCGGATGCGGATCTTTTGTCCCGCCACTTCGTCCTCTTCTCGTCCCGCCCGTGAAGGCGGCTGTCGTGAGCGCCCTCGCCGTGGCGGGAGCACTGCTGTGTTCGCTTGTCATTCGTGACACCGTCAGATCCGTCGACTACCCGGTCTCGTGCATCGGTGCCCGTCGTGGAGGCCCCCGTCGCGCGCACACGGAAGTGACACGAAAAGGGGTTCCAGAGGACGGAGTGCCTCATCCCGCACAGGGCGATGATGACGGCGGACCGATCCGCTGCCGCTGTTGACGTGTCACGACGCGTCCACGCGGTCGGGCGTGTCGCCCTCCCACTTTTCCAGCGGGTGATTTCTCACCCGCCACGGTCGTGCTCGCCCGGCCAACCCGGCCCCGGCCGTGCGCACTCAGGCACACGCGGTCGGATGCCGCCTTGTCCGGGCAACTCGACCAGTATGCCGCACGCGATCACCCATAGCAAAATCGGTACACGTCGCACCCGTCACGTTCACGTTGTGCGCGTTCGGCCTTCGGTACCGTCGTGGGATACGAAGGAGATCCACACAGCTGACGGAGGTAACCCCGACGTGAACACCCGCCGCGAACCACGTGACCCGGCCGCGTACCGAAGGGAACGCCGGCAGGCCGTCCTCCGTCATCACCCGGACAAAGGCGGTGACCCTGACGAGATGCTGCGCGCGCTCGACGAGATCGACCGCCGTCACGGGGTGACCGGATCCGCCCCGGGCGAGCAGTCCGTCTCGGCCGAGCAGGTCGCCGCTGTCGCGGTGACGACCCTGGCCGGGGTCGCTGCCATCGGGTTGTCGGTGGCGATGAGTCTTCTCGGCCGACGCCGGTAGTCACCAGCTGTGCCGCCGATCGTCACAGCCGGACCACCGCCCGTCCGGCTCGCCACCCGGACCACCGGAATTCAGACCCTGTGACGACGTGAAGGAGGGGCGCCCCCACCGTGCGGTGGGGGGGCCCCTTCCTTTCCCCCTCCGGCCTACTGGTCCGCCCCCCCGTGTTTGGTGGGCCCTTGGTGGGTTTGGG
>CAMNYG010000123.1 GCA_946570335.1 uncultured Dietzia sp.
TCATCGAGTCCCGGCTGCCCCGCTCACTCATGGCGGCCGCCGTCGGGGCCTCGCTGGCGGTGGCCGGCGGGGTGGCGCAGGCGGTCACCCGCAACCCGCTGGCCGACCCGTATCTGCTGGGCGTGTCCTCGGGCGCAGGGTTCGGCGTCGTGGTGCTCACCGTCCTCGGTGTGGGTGCCGGCGTGTGGGGCGTGTTCACCCTGCCGATGGCCGCCTTTCTCGGCGCACTGCTGCCGCTGACTGGTGTGGTCCTGGTGGCGCGCCGCGCCCACGACACCACCGCGATCGTCCTGGTGGGCGCCGCTCTGACCATGGTGTTCGGGGCGCTCAACACGTTCGTGCTGCTGGTGCTGGGGGACGATCACCAACTCGGCACCGTCATGCGCTGGCTCGCCGGCGGGTTCGGTGACGCCGGGTGGACCATGCTGTGGGCCCCGCTCGGCATCCTCGCCGTGGCCGGGACGGTCGTGATGCTGTGCAGTCGCCATCTGGACCTGCTGCTGACCGGCGACGACGGCGCCACCGCCATGGGCGTCAACGTCCCCCGCTTCCGCATCCTCATGCTGCTGCTGGTCTCGCTGCTGACCGCCGGCGCTGTGGCGGTGTCCGGGGCCATCGGGTTCATCGGCCTGCTGGTCCCGCATCTGGCGGGCTACCTCACCGGGCGCACGTCGGTGCGGCTGCTGCCCACGGCCGCCGTGCTCGGGGCGGTGGCACTGGTGTTGGCCGACATCGCCGCCCGATCCGTGGCCGACAGCTCCGAGCTCCCGGTCGGGGTGGTCACCGGCATCGTGGGCGGCCCGGTGTTCCTGTTCATGTTGTGGCGCCGCTACGGAAAGGCTTCGATATGACCACTCTGACCGCACGCGACGTCGACGCCCACCTCGGAGGTCGTCAAATCCTCGACGGGGTGGGCCTGACGGTCGCGCCGGGCGTGGTCACCGCGTTGGTCGGCCCCAACGGCAGCGGCAAGACCACCCTGCTGCGCACCTGCTACCGGGCACTGCCCACCACAGCGGGTCTCGTCACGATCGACGGCGCGGACGTCACCTCACTGCGGCGCCGCGCGCTGGCCCGCACGGTGGGAGTGAGTACGCAGGAGCCGGTCTCGCTCGGCGGCATCACCGTGCGTGAGTCGGTTCGCCTCGGCCGGACCGTCAAGCGGGGGTTGTTCGAGCCGTTTTCCACCGATGATTCGGAGGTGGTCGACTCCGTCCTGGCGCAGGTCGGGATGACGGAGCTGGCCGAGCGCGATGTGCTGGCCCTGTCGGGCGGTGAGCGTCAGCGTGTGTCCATCGCGCGGGCCCTCGCCCAGCAGCCGGAGGTCCTGCTCCTCGACGAACCCACCAATCACCTGGATCTGCACCAGCAACTGTCCGTGCTGGCGTTGCTGCGCAGGCTGGCCGCCGACGGCCTGGCGGTGCTGTTGACCCTGCACGACCTGCGGATGGCCACCGAGTACTGCGACGCGATGGCGGTGCTGCAGCGCGGGCGGGTGGTGGCCGACGGCCCGCCGCAGGAGGTGCTCTCGCCCGCGCTGCTAGCCGACGTGTTCGGCGTCCGCGGGCAGGTGCGCGAGGGCCACGCCGGCGGTCGCACGCTGGACGTGTGGGGGCTGGCCGATGAGTGAGGTGCCCGGCCGCCGCGTCGCCGGAGGTGGAGAGAAGTCCGACGACGACGAGGTCCACACGCCCGGAGCTGTGACCTCAGCGTACGAGCGCGTCTCGGGCCCTCTCGGGGACTTCGCCCGCACGATCGAGCACGCCCCACAGGTCCTGCCCGGGTCGGTGCTGACGGACCCGCGGTGGCTCGCCCGGCGGGTGGCGGATACCGGTCGGCGCTGGAACCATGACGACGCCCGCGTCAACGGCACCCTCTGGTGGTATTCGGCCAGCTCATCACTGGTCGCGGCGCCGCTGGCCATGCTGGCCACAACCGGTGTCGCCCCGGATCCGCGACTGGAGCGGCTCACCGTGTCGCTGCAGCCGAACGGCTACCTCAAGGCCGCGCGGTCGGACCGTCTCCTGGGCTCGGTTGACGAGTTCGCGGACGCAGTGGTGGAGGCTCATTCCGAGGTGATCGCGGTGCTGTCGGAGGTCTCCGGCGCGACGCCGCGGGCGCTGTGGGCGATCGCCACGGACTCCATCGGCAATCGGGCGTTGGAGGCGGGTCGCGCCGCCCTCGCAGACACCGACTCGTCAGCTGGACGTGCGGCCGCCGGGGCGGTAGCGGCTTCCGGCGCGGACCTGGGATCTGAGCTGGCGCGGGCGGTCTGCCGACCGCCGTTGTTGCCAGTGCGCTACGTCGATGTAGACGGACCGGAGCGTTCCCGACGTTTCGTCCGCCGCAGCTCCTGCTGCCTCATCTATGTGGCCACCGACGGGGACAAATGCGTGAGTTGTCCCCGCCGGAATCCGGAGGATCGTCGGGAGCAGCTGAGACTCCGAGCCCAGATGTACTGATCACGGACGTTGTGTCGCCGCTCGCGGTGGAGATCCGCCTCGGCCGTCCTCGTCACCCGCTGACGTCTTCTCCGCGCCGCAGCAGGTACACATCCATCACCCAGCCGTGCTCGGCCCGCAGCCGCTCCCGCGCTTGCCGCAGATCGGCCAGGACGTCGCCGACCCGCCCGGCCACCAGTGTCTCGCCGGCGTCACCGAGGTTGCCGCCCCACCAGATGTGCCACTCATCCAGACCGTCGAGGGGCAGGTCGGAGTTGAGCATCACCACCACGTTGTCCGCCCCGGCGGCCACCACCTCGCGCAGACGCCGACCGGTGGTGACGGTGACGGTGCCGCCGATCTCGTGCAGGACCAGCCGGTGGCGCGCGGCCAGCACCTGCAACGCCGAGATTCCGGGCAGCACCTGCACTTCGAACGTGAGTCGCCCGCGCTCGGTGATCCGGTCGAGAATCCGCAACGTCGAGTCGTAGAACGCGGGGTCGCCCCACACGGGGATCGCCACGTCCCCGGGACGCTCGGCCAGCACCTGCTCCCAGGCGAGTGCGCGGGCCTCGTGCCAGTCCAGGACCACACCTCGGTAGTCGCCGTGGGTGGATGTCGACGACGACGAGCGGTCCCGCTCCGGATCCTGAACCCCCACCAACTCGAGCCCCGGGGCGTGCCTGCCGAGGAGCTCGACGCGTCTGGTGAACAGTGGATCCTCGCCCCCTGCCGACGGACGCTTCACCGCCGCCAGCGCGAAGTCGGACTCCCGGAGGGCCTGCACCGCTTCGACGGTGATCTGGTCGAGGCCGCCGGAGCCGATGCCCACCACGTGAACCCGGCGCCGCCGCGGGGGTCGTCCGCCCGAGCTCTCGACGCTGCTCCAGCCCTCGATATGCGCACCATCAGCAAAACCCCCGCTGGTTTGCGCACCATCAGCGAGATCCCCGCTGGCTTGCGCACCATCAGCAAAACCCCGACTGGTTTGCGCACCATCAGCGAGATCGCCATCGGCGTGTCGCAACGCTGATGGTGTCCAACCCGCTGATGGTGCGCAATTTTCCGGCCCAGGAAGGTCTCCCGCAGCACCCACGGGGATCGGACCCGGGAGTTCTGACACCGGCGGAGCCGGGGGCTCCGGATCAGTCACCGTGGGCATCCTCGAGGTCACCCTCGACGTCCAGGTAGAGCTGCCGCATCTGGTCCATGAGCGCAGGGTCGGGGTTGGCCCACAGGCCGCGGTCGGCGGCCTCGGTCAGCCGCTCGATCATGCCGCGCAGCGCCCACGGGTTCGACTGGCGCAGGAACTCCTGGTTGGTCTCGTCCAGCACGTACTCGTTGGTCAGCGACTCGTACATCCAGTCGTGGACCACCCCGGCGGTCGCGTCGAACCCGAACAGGTAGTCCACCGTCGCCGCCAACTCGAAGGCCCCCTTGTAGCCGTGCCGCTGCATCGCGGCGATCCAGCGCGGGTTGACCACCCTGGCGCGGAACACCCGGTTCGTCTCCTCGGCCAGTGTCCGGGTGCGGATCGCGTCCGGCACGGTGGAGTCGCCGACGTATGCCCGCGGCTCTGCCCCGGTGAGCGCCCGGACGGTGGCGATCATGCCGCCGTGGAACTGGAAGTAGTCGTCCGAATCGGCGATGTCGTGCTCGCGGGTGTCGATGTTCTTCGCCGCCACCGCGATGCGCCGGTAGTTGGTACGCATGTCGTCGGCCGCGGGAACGCCGTCGAGATCGCGGCCGTAGGCGTACCCGCCCCAGCGGGTGTACACCTCCGCCAGATCGCGGTCATCGCGCCAGTTCCCGGCCTCGATCGTCTGCAGCAGACCCGCCCCGTACGAGCCGGGGGCGGAGCCGAAGATCCGTGTGGTGGCCCGCCGCTGATCGGTGTGCTCGGCCAGATCGGCCCGCGTGTGGGCGGCCACGAAGTTCTGCTCGTCAGGCTCCTCCAGCTCGGCGACCATCCGCACGGCATCATCGATCATGGCGATGACGTGGGGGAACGCGTCGCGGAAGAAGCCCGAGATGCGGACGGTGACGTCGATGCGTGGCCGCCCCAGCTCCTCCAGACCGATCACCTCCAGGCCGTTGACGCGTCGCGAGGCCTCGTCCCACTGCGGGCGCACACCCAGCAGCGCCAGGACCTCGGCGATGTCATCGCCCGAGGTGCGCATGGCGGAGGTTCCCCAGATCGACAGGCCCACCGAGGCCGGGTAGGCGCCGGTCTCGGCCACGTGCCGCTCGAGCAGTGAATCCGCCATCGACTGCCCCGTCTCCCACGCCAGCCGCGAGGGGATCGCGCGCGGGTCGACGGTGTAGAAGTTGCGGCCCGTGGGCAGCACGTTCACCAGTCCGCGAAGCGGGGAGCCCGAGGGCCCGGCCGGGATGAACCCACCGTCCAGCGCGTGCAGGACCGCGTCCATCTCGTTCACGGTCGCAGCCAGGCGCGGAACGACCTCACGGGCGGCGAACTCCAGGACACGGCCCACCTCGGCGGAATCGTAGGTGGTGACGGAGTCGTGGGCGGTGCCGGAGTCAGGGGCGGTGCCGGAGTCGTTGTCGTCGTCCTTGCCGACGGACCCGACCCCACCGGCGGGGCCATCACCGGCGGGCCCGTCACCACCACCGGGCAGCACGGCGGCCAGGACCTCGGGCACGGCGGCCACGTCCCAGTCGCGGGCATCCATCGCCACCACCAGCTCACGAGCCAGCGACTCGACCCGGTCGACCTGCTCGGTCGGCGCGCCCTCAGCCAGCCCCAGCG
>CAMNYG010000124.1 GCA_946570335.1 uncultured Dietzia sp.
GGACCGTCTTGGGCCAGGCCCAGCTGGGACCAAAATCCACGAACTCGCCGTGGAATTCGGCCTCGTCGTGGGTCCACAGCTCGCGCATGGCCTCCAGGTACTCCCGGAGCATGGTGCGGCGACGCTTCGGTGGCACGTTGTGGTCCGCCAGCTCGTCCAGGTTCCAGCCATAGCCCACGCCCAGGACGGTGCGGCCGCCTGCGAGATGGTCGACCGATGCGATCGTCTTGGCCAACGTGATGGGATCACTCTCCACGGGGATCGACACTGCCGTGCCGAGCCTGATGGTCGAGGTGACCGCTGCCGCGGCGCCGAGGGAGACCCACGGGTCCAGCGTGCGACAGTAGCGCTCATCGGGGAGTTCGGCACCGCCGGTGCCCGGATGAGCGGCTTCACGCCGGACGGGGATGTGCGTGTGCTCGGGCACGTAGAACGCTGAGAACCCGGCTCTCTCCGCCGCGACGGCAGCCGTGGTGGGCCGGATGCCCCGGTCGCTGGTGAACAGGGTCAGTCCGAATTCCATACGTGCTCCTTCATGCGGGTCCCGGCACCGCCCGACACCTGACCAGACAGGTGTCCATCGACGGTTGCCGAAAGACTAGCGCACCGGGAGCGCTGTCGGGCAGACCTCGCCCGGGGCGCAGACGGTCGGATCGCCCGGACGCGACTGCAGGCGCTGCGTGGTGTGCGCCGACACGGAGCGGAAGATCTCGTTGCCCGGGGTGGTGCGGGAGAGAGCGTCCGCGGCCAGGAGAACCACCGCTCCGGTCCATGTGCTGAGCTCGACAGGCCAACGTTTGCCGTCGGCGAAGACCAGACCGGTCCAGTAGGAGCCGTCCTCCTCGCGCAGGTGCTGCATGTTGCTGAACTGTTCCAGCGCCTGCTCGTGACGGCCGACCGCCTCGAGCGCCAGCACGAACTCGCATGTCTCGGCACCGGTGACCCACGGGCGATGGTCGACGCACCGTATCCCCAGGCCGTCCACCACGAAGTCGTCCCACCGCGCATCGATCCGCCGCCGGGCCTGCTCCCCCACCATGACGCCGGTCAACACTGGGTAGAACCAGTCCATCGAGAACTCCGGCTTGGGCGTGAACAGCTCCGGATGCGCACGCAGTGCGTGTCCCAGTCTGTCCGCGGCGAGATCCCACTCCGGGGCGCTCTCGCCGAGCTCGTCGGCGATCGCAACCCCGCACCGCAGCGCGTGGTGGATACTCGACGACCCCGTGACCAGCGCCTCGTCACAGAAACCGCGCGGGCTCGACCCCCACCAGATCTGCCCCTGCGGACCCTGGTGCGCCAGTACCAGATCGAGTGCCCGACGCACGGTCGGCCACATCGACTCCAGGAACTCCCGGGCGCCGGTGACGAGGTGGTGATGCCACAGACCCACTGCGATGTAGGCGCAGAAGTTGGCATCGGTGTCGGCGTCCGCGATCTCGCCGTCCTGCCATTTGATGGGCCATGACCCGTCGGCACGCTGGGTGTCGCGCAGGAACCCGAACGCCCGCCGGGCCGCCTCCCACTGCCCGGAGACCGTCAGGCCCATCGCGGACTCGACATGATCCCAGGGGTCGGTGTGTCCGCCGGTGAACCACGGGATCTCCCCGCTGGGCTTCTGGACCGACGCGATCCAGGCGCCGGTCGCGCGCACCGCGTCCTCGTCCAGAACGCCCGGTACGGAGGGCACGATGCGGGACGAGAAGGGAACGTCACCGCGGATCGCGATGCCCTGCGCTCCGCCGCTGCGGACACCGTTCAACTCGGAGTGCACGGACGATCAGGCCTCCACGGGCTTTCGAAGGTAGAAGACGATGGACTTTCCCATCACCGGGTTGAGCAGCTTCTCCGTGGTGCGGGTGATCCAGGGGCCCTTCATGAGGTCCCAGACGAGAAGCTTGTGGTACGCCTTCGGCAGCGGGTGATCGTCGTTCTCGGTGCCCACCGCGCACTTGAGCCACCAGTACGGGGCGTGCAGCGCATGGGCGAACCCGGTGCCGGTGACCTCCAGGCCGGCGGCACGGAGCTTGAAGTCGAGCTCCTCGGCCGTGTAGATGCGGCAGTGGCCACCCGGGTTGGAGTGGTAATCGTCCGACAGCTTCCAGCACAGCTTCTCGGGCCACTCTCGGGGAACCGTCACCGCGGCGACGCCGCCCGGCTTGAGGATGCGCACCAGCTCGGCGATCGCCTTGGTGTCCTCCGGCACGTGCTCCAGCACCTCGGAGATCAACACCAGGTCGAACGTGGCATCCTCGTACGGCATGTCCAGTGCGTCACCGGTGACGGCCTCGCCTCTGGACTCGGGCAGCCCGTGCCCCTCCGCCTCCATGGCGGCGAGCATGTCGGCGACCTGCTGCATCTCGTCGGCGTTCTGATCGAACGCAGTCACGTCCGCCCCACGCCGGTAGAGCTCGAAGGTGTGCCGGCCGAGGCCGGCACCCACATCGATTGCTCGCATGCCGGGGATGACCCCCAGACGGTCGAAGTCAGCGGTCAGCATGCGGCGTCCTCCTGCTCGCGGATGTCGTACTCGCCGGTTTCCGGCAGTACCTCGGGCACGTCAGCGGTGACGTGCTCGTCGATCTCGGCCTGGTCCGGTCCCAGGACCGGACCAGCGGTGAAGTCCGGGAGCTCCTCGCCACGGACCCGTGCGATGGCCGCCTCGTAGACCTCGACGGTCCGGCGGGCCACGGCCGCCCAACTGTAGCGCTCCATGACTCGTTCGCGGCCACCCTCCGCCAGGCGCCGACGCTCGGAGGGATCGGACAGCAGCGCACTGATCTCCCGCGCCAGCTCGTCCACGTTCCCCGGCTCGACGAGGCGGGCCGCACAGTCGTCGGTGCCCACCACCTCGGGCAGGGCCCCGGCCCTGGACGCGACGAGCGCGCAGCCACTGGACATGGCCTCCACAGCGGGCAGGGAGAACCCCTCGTACATGCTCGGGACCACCGATATCTCGGCCGTACCGACCAGCTCCGCGAGCTCGTCGTCGTCGACACCCGAGACGAGGTCCACCGCATCACGCAACCCGAGGGAATCCAGCAACCTGGAGGCCTCGCCCTTGCGCTTGAGCTTGGAGACGAGCGTCAGCCGCACCCCTGGGTGCTCCTCGCGGACCTTGGCGAGCGCCCGCAGAAGTACGGGCACTCCCTTGAGCGGCTGATCCGCGCTGGCCACACACACCAGACGGCCTGGTTCGCGCTCACGTCGGTCGTGGAACCGGTCGGTGTCGACGCCGAGCGGGATCGTGACGATGCGGTCAGGCTCCACGCCGAAGTCGCTCACGATGTCCTCGGCCGAGTTCGACGACACCGTGATGATCTCGTGGAGTCGCCGGGAGACCTTGATCTGCATCCCGAGGAAGCCGAACCAGCGCCACGTGGTGAGCTTCTTCCGCAGCGGCGCCTCCTTCATCGCCAGTGCGCGGTCACGCGTGATCGGGTGGTGCACGGTGGCCACCACCGGGAACCCCGCCTTCTCCAGATCCAGAAGCCCCGTACCCAGGCACTGGTTGTCGTGCACCACGTCGAAGTCCGCGAGCCTGTCGGAAAGGGTCCGCGCGGCACGCATGCTGAACGTACGTGGCTCGGGGAAACCGGCGGTCCACATGGTCACCACCTCGAGCACGTCGATCCAGTCACGGATCTCCCGTGGGTGCGGCGTACGGAACGGGTTGGCGTCGTTGTAGAGGTCCAGGCTGGGGACCTTCGACAGTGACGGCCCGGGGTCCAGCTCCGGGTACGGCTGACCGGAGAACACCTCGACGGTGTGTCCGAGTGCCGCCAGTTCACGACTGAGGTGCCGGACGTAGACGCCCTGCCCACCACCGTGTGGCTTACTCCTGTACGAAAGCAGTGCGATCCGCACGGTCGATCGTCTCCTTCGGTCATCGGACTGGCTTGGGCCGCCTCGACGTGGCGGGGCGGCCCAAGGCACATCGGTCAAGTCTAGAACACGTTCACCCCGTGCCGGAACACAGCCGGGACAGACGAACCGGACCCCCGGCACAGGCTGTGCTCGGGGGTCCGATGTTCGCTACACCGCAGGTGGACGCATGTTGGGAGTCCGCCCCTGGACTCAGAAGCCCAGGTCGTCCAGACGGACCGACGCGCCGGTGGCGTCGCCGAAACCGTCCTCCGGACCGTAGAAGCCGTCGCCGTAATCCGGGATCGAGTACGCGGCTGCGCGGGCTTCCTCGGTGGGCTCGACCGTCGCGTTCCGGTACCGGTTGATACCGGTACCGGCCGGGATGAGCTTACCGATGATGACGTTCTCCTTGAGGCCCACGAGCTTGTCCGACCGCTTGTTGATCGCAGCGTCGGTGAGCACGCGGGTGGTCTCCTGGAAGGAGGCCGCCGAGAGCCACGAGTCCGTGGCGAGCGAGGCCTTGGTGATACCCATGAGGACCGGGCGAGCCGAGGCCGGCGAGCCGCCCTCGGTGAGCACCCGGCGGTTCTCCGCCGTCAGCTCGGCACGCTCGACCAGCGCACCGGGCAGGAACTCGGTGCCGTTGGACTCGCTGATGGCCACACGACGCATCATCTGACGGACGATGACCTCGATGTGCTTGTCGTGGATCGACACACCCTGCGAGCGGTAGACCTTCTGCACCTCGTCGACGAGGTGCTTCTGGACGCCGTTCGTCCCGAGTATCGCCAGCACCTCGTGCGGGTCGGCGGGGCCCTCCAGGAGCGGCTGGCCACGGTCGAGGTGGTCACCGTCGGCGATCGGCCGCGACGACCCGTCGTCGAGGCTGATGTGCGCGAGGCCCTGACGCTTGGACAGCTTCTCGTACACGATCTCGTCGGCACCGTTGTCCGGGATGATCGTGATCGTGTAGAAGCGCTCCTCCTCGTCGAGGCGGATACGTCCGGCCTCCTCGGCGATCGGGGCCACGCCCTTGGGCACGCGGGCCTCGAAGAGCTCCTGGACACGAGGCAGACCACCGGTGATGTCGTCGCCGACACCGCCCTGGTGGAACGTACGCATGGTCAACTGCGTACCGGGCTCACCGATCGACTGGGCGGCGACGATGCCGACGGCCTCACCGATGTCCACCAGCTGGCCGGTGGCCATCGAACGCCCGTAGCAGGTCGCACACACGCCGGTGCCGGTGGTGCAGGTCAGGACCGAACGGACCTTGACGTTCTGCACGCCGGCTGCGGTGAGCGCCTCGATGGTCGGATCGCCCAGGTCGGTGGCCGCG
>CAMNYG010000125.1 GCA_946570335.1 uncultured Dietzia sp.
CCCACCGTCGAACAGCTCCCGCCCAGCCTCCCGGCCCTCCTGCGCGGCGAGGTCGAGGTCGAGCAGGGTGCGGAGCCGGCTGCGCTCCTTCTCCGCCTCGAAGGGCAGGGGGCGGGGAGTGTGCGCGGTCGGACGCTGGGGAGTCATCGAACATCCTTGATCTGTGAAGGGTGAGCACCGTGCAGGAGAGGGCCCGGGGCCGGCCGTTCCGCCGGACGGGAGGAACGGCCGGCCCCGGGAGCGACGGAGATCAGGTCCGAGGATCCGAGATCTCGTGACCACCGCCCCGGAACTGCACATTCTCGAGGAGGATGGTGTCGTCCGCGGAGCGCAGCGCATGAGCGGGACGATCCGCCCCGTCGGCGTCCTCGTAGAGATTCTCGAGGGTCAGGTCGGCGAGGGTGACGCCCGGTGCGAGAACCGTGAGCGTCGCCCAGTCGGAGGCGGGCTTGTCGTAGGTGATGATGACGTCCTCCGGGTCCCCGGTCGCTCCTCGGAGGACCAGGTCTCGGGCTCCAGGCCAGATCGAGACCGTCTCGCGATATGTGCCTGGATGGACGATCACCTCCACCGGGTGCGGCGATCGGGCGGCGGCGCCCACCGCCGCGTGCACGGAGAGCATGTCGCCGCTCCCGTCCTGTGCGACGTGAAGGCGTCGGGGAGCCTTCTCACCCACGCCTTGCGGGCCCGCATACCGTCGCAGCAGGGTGCGCACCTCGTCGACGGGATCGAGCGCGTAGCGGTAATGCTCCGCAGGGTCGTCGTCGATGCCCGTGTCCTCCCAGCTGCCCCAGGAGCCGTCCCGGAGGTTCCCGTTCTGTGCGACGCGGGACAGCGGATCGCTCGCACCGATCGGATTGCGCACGGCATCGAACACACTGTGCTCGATGAGGACCTGCGATGCCCCGCGGGACGCCATGCCGTAGGAGCTCGATCCTCCGAGCCAGCAGTTGTACACATGGCACAGGGCGACGTTGTCGATGCTGCCATTGCGCTGATGGGTGTTGGAGAAGCGGACGTGATGGATCGTCAGCGTGGTGAGGACGTTGTCCGTCCAGCCGACGCCGAGGGTCTTGTTGTGGTCCCGGAGGTGGCACCAGGAGACCGTCACGTGCGTGGAGTCCTTGCGGATGTCGATCTGTCCGTCGCCTAGCCGCGCGAACTCGCAGTGGTCGATCCAGACGTGGTCCGAGGTGTCGACGCGGATGCCGTCGTTGTCGTTGTCGTCGTTCTTCCCATCCCAGTCCCCGGCGACGTAGGAGTCGCGGAAGGTGAGGTTGCGGATCACGACGTCGGCGACCTGGTCGAGATGGAAACCGCCTCCCACGATCTCGGCCCCCGTCCCGACCCCGAGCACGCTGGTGCGGGAGGGGATGTCGGTCATCGACCCGAAGGGCAGGGTGATCGTGCCCTTGACGAGGATGATCCGTGGGGCCTCGGCGGCGAGCGCCATGGTGAGCTCCTCGGCCGTGCGGACGACATGCACCGTCCCGCCGAGTCCTCCGCGGGCGCCGTGTGGCTGCGACGGTGTGGGGACCGAGGCGAATCCGGTCGGCTCCGCGGACCAGACGGCTCCCCCGGCGACCGCCGTTCCCCGCGGGACACGCATCCGGCGGAGGAGGCCGACCGGGTCATCGATCCGCGACGTCGTGGAGCCTCTCGGGGCGGCGACGGCGGCTGGCGCAGTGGCGAGGGCGGTTCCCGCCGCAGTCCCGATCGCTGCACCGAGGGCTGGTAGGCGGCGCCTGCTGATGGTTCTGTGCGAAGCATCCCTGTGCTGTCTCATCATGTCTCCTCTCAAGTCCACGGGGCCCAGTCGTCGGTGCCGCGCAGATACGTGTCGCGGGTGTGCAGAGCCGCCTCCCGTGCGGTCAGTTGCGGGCGACCAGCGGAGTCGCTGCCCGCCGGGAGCGCGCCGGGCCCGGTGTTGCCGTGCTCGCGGAGGAAGTCCTCCTGCCAGGGCCAGCCACCCATGTCGGACCATGCGGGGGTTCGGATGTGCACCCCCAGGTGCGAGTCCCGGACGACCACCGAGGGCTCGACGTCGGGGTCGCTGCTGGGGTGCCAGGGGCGCCCCAGGTACACCGATGATTCAGCCGCGCTCGAGGTGAAGGTGCATCCGGTGAACAAGAACCCGTAGGTGCCGGCGGCGGTGCTCGGAGCGCAGACATAGCCGTTGTTGTCGGGCTGCCCGCGGTCGTACGAACGGATCTCGCAGTTCTCGAGCACGGCGGTGGCACGTCCGTAGAGGAAGTCGACGTCTCCTTCGACGAAGGAGTCGTGCAGGTACACCCGGGCGGTCTGCCCCTTGGCCGGGGTCTCGGCCAGGAAGGTGTCCTGATTGCCAAGCAGCCGCACCCCGCTCAGCTCGAGCCTGTCCCCGGTGGTGCGCAGCGCCTGCGCCTGGCTACCTCCCTGAGCGGCCTCGTCATAGCCGTTCTCGACGGTGATGTCTCGGATCGTCACATCGTCCGCCAGGATCGCGAGGGTGGCGGCGCCGGTGCCGCCGAACTCCCCGCCGTAGAACTTCTCGGTGCCTGCGGCGAGGTCATAGGTGAGCAGCACGTCCGTGGCCTCTCCCGATTCGCCGCGGATCAGGAGGCCGGCCGGCATTCCGGGCCAGATCCGCACGATCTCCCGATAGGTCCCGGGGGCGACGGAGATCTCCAACGGGTGCGGTGAGCGCCATGCGGCGCCGACCGCAGCACCGATCGAGGCGAAGTCACCCGTTCCGTCCAGGGCGACCCGCACCCGCCTGCCGACGTGCTCCTTCCGGGCGTGCGGTCCGGCATGCCGCTCGAGCACCGTCGCGAGCCTGTCGAGCGGCTCGACGGCGTAGTCGTAGTGATCCGACGGCTCGAACGTGGGGCCCGTGTGGTCCTTCCGCCCGCGGATGTCCGTAAAGCGGTTCCCGCGGGAGTCGACACGGGATGCCTCGTCCTTGACCACGATCGCGTCCTCGCCGTGCTCGTAGATACACGACTCGATCACCAGCTGCGACGCACCGCGCGACATCGTGCCGTAATGGGCCTGCCCCTGGAACAGGCAGCTGTAGACGTGGCCTGCAGCGACGTTGTCGATGCTCGCGTTGCGCTGGTAGGTGTTCGAGGACCAGTTGTGATGCAGGGTGATCGTGGTGACGACGTTGTCCGTCCAGCCCACGCCGACCGTCTTGTTGTGATCGCGGAACACGCACCAGGAGACGGTGACTGCGGTGGAGTCCTTCCTCACGTCGACCAGGCCGTCGCCGAGCCGCGCGAACTCGCAGTGGTCGATCCAGACGTGGTCCGAGGTGTCGACGCGGATGCCGTCGTTGTCGTTGTCGTCGTTCTTCCCATCCCAGTCCCCGGCGACGTAGGAGTCGCGGAAGGTGAGGTTGCGGATCACGACGTCGGCGACCTGGTCGAGATGGAAACCGCCTCCGACGATCTCTGCGCCGCGCCCCACCCCGAGGATGCTGGTGTGGGAGGACACCGCGAGGTTCGCCCCGAAGGGCTCCACGACGAGAGTGCCCTCGACGAGCACCGTCGCAGGGCCCTCGATCTGGATCGCACGGGCGAGCTGCTCGGAATCGCGCACCACATGCACGGAGCCTCCGTACCCGCCGACGGTCCCGTGAGGCAGCTCAGGAGTGGGGAGCCCTGCGAAGCCCGTGGCGGTGGCTGACCAGATCGGCCCATCGGCCGTTCGCAGGCCGCGAGGCACCCGCATGCTTCTCAGCGGGTCGAGTTCACCCCCTCCGGGCTCGGCGGCGGCGGGGAGCGTGGTGGCCGACGCCGCGAGAGCGGCGACCGAGATTCCTCCGAAGGCGGCGGTGAACTGTCGGCGGGAGATGGTCGGCATGATCTTCCTCGATCTCTGCTTCGGTGAGCACTGCAGGTTCGGACTGAATGGTGCGGGACAGCAGGCGGCGCAAGCAGTCCGTGGACTCACGTCGCCGGTCTCAGGGGGCAGGGAATGGAAGGAGGGAGGCTCCCCGTCTCGAGAGTCCCTGTGCGCAGGGAGGACTCAGGCCGGATCACCCTGGATGTACAGGGGTTTCAGGCAGGGCGGAGACAGCACGGCCAGCGTCATCCCTTGACGGAGCCGATCATGGCGCCCTTGACGAAGTAGCGCTGCACGAAGGGATACACCGCGAGCATCGGCAGCGTGGCCACGGCGATCACCGCCATCTTCACGGACTGCGCCGGGGGCACCACGTCGACGACGGTCGCATCGGCATTCATGCCGCTGGAGACGATCACGATTTGGCGCAGCAGCACCTGGATCGGCCACAGCGAGGAATCGTTGATGTAGAGCACGGCGTGCATGTAGGTGTTCCAGTAGGTCACCGCGTAGAAGAGTCCGATGGTCGCGATCGACGCCATCGACAGCGGCAGCACCACTCGCAGGAACACGCCGATCTCGGAGCATCCGTCGATGCGTGCAGCCTCCTCGAGGGAGTCGGGGATGCCCTGGAAGAAGTTCCGCATGATCACCAGGTTGAAGGCGTTAACCGTCACCGGCAGGATCAGCGACCACAGCGAGTCCAGCAGCCCCAGCTTCGAGACCACGATGAAGGTGGGGATCATCCCGCCGCTGAACAGCATGGTGAAGATGACCAGGAAGTTGATCGTGCGGCGACCCAGCAGGTACGGCTTCGCCAGCGCGTAGGCCATCATCGCCGTCACCACGAGGCTGAGGAACGTGCCCGCCACGGTCACGAAGACCGATACGCCCATCGCCCGGAAGATCGTGGGGGTGGAGAGGATGTACTGCCACGCAGCGACCGTCCACTCCTTCGGGATGAGCACGAAGTTGCTGGTCGCGAGCTCACCGGGGGTCGCGAAGGAGCTGCCGATCACGTGCACGAAGGGGATCAGGCACATGAGCGCGAATCCGGTCAGCACCACGATGTTGACCCCGTTGAAGATCTTCTCGCCGGGGGTGCGGCGGCGCAGCCTCGGCTTTCGAACCACGAGCTTCGCCTGTTCGACCTGGTCCGGCGTCGCGGACGGGCTCGGGATGGGGGTGGGGGTGACGGTCATCGGGGGCTCCCCTCGGGCAGGGGCCGCAGCACGAACAGCGCTGCGGCGGCGAAGAACAGGAAGGCGACGGGGTAGAGGATCAGCTGGCTGCCCAGCAGGCACACGGCACCGGCGGCGAGGAACCAGCAGCCGGGGGCGCGGCGGGAGGGGCGAGCGCGGGTGTGGGCGATGCCGGCCA
>CAMNYG010000126.1 GCA_946570335.1 uncultured Dietzia sp.
ATGATCACCGCCTGGTCCAAGGGCGCACCGATTGAACGGTCCGTCTCCGTCGCGGGCGACGATGACGAAGCCACTCGCCGCCGCAGCAAGCCACCGCTGGGGCGCGGCAAGTTCATGCTCAAACCGTCCAAGGACGGCAGCGCCGGTATCCCCATTCAGGTCGAGCTGACCGCAACCGAGCGGGACACACGCATTCACGACACCAACGTCCGATTCCGCGACCTCCTCGAAGGCACCACCGGCCAGAAGGAGATGTCGGCGTGAGCACTCCTTCCTACTCGTCCGAGTTCCGACAGATGGTTGTTGAGCGACTCGCAGAGCTGGAGCCGCAGTTCCCCTCCATCTCCGCAGCGGCTGAATCCGTCGCTCGCGAGCACGGCATTAGCCGCGACTCAGTCCGGCGATGGTCGGTGGAAGCCGGAGTGTGGGAGGCCCACAACTCCGCAACGCTGCGCTCACTGAAGGCCGAGATCGCAGCACTGCGATCCCGGCTGGGGGAGTGAGCGATGCGACCAATCAAACTGATCGTGGGACTGGTCATCGGCATCATTTTGCTGACCTTGGTGATGGTCGTGGTCCTGGACCCCAGAGATGACGATGCTTGTCGTCCTGGTGGCGGCCTGTCTGGTGGTGGCGGTGTTCCTGCGGGCGAGCTGAGTCTTCCGATCGCCGAAGGCGAGTACGTGGTGTCGTCGACCTACAAGAGCGCCGACCGGCCCGGACACCGGGGAATCGACCTGGCAGCACCTGATGGCACCTCCATGTATGCGATGGCCGGGGGAGTGGTTGTCGAGGCGGGGCCGGCGTCAGGGTTCGGGAACTGGATCGTCATTGATCACACGATCGACGGGCAGGCCTACTCAACGGTGTACGGCCACATGTGGGACGACGGTGTCGCGGTGTCCACAGGTGACACCGTGACCGCAGGCCAGTACATCGGCAAGGTCGGCAGCGCCGGCCAGTCCACCGGCCCACACCTGCACTTCGAGCTGTGGGAAGGCGGGCGGCTGACCGGAGGCACCGAGGCCAACCCGCAACCGTGGCTAGACCGAGCGGTCAACCCCGGATCAGGCTCAGCGGACCCTGACGCCAAGACCGAGGACACCAAGACGGAGGAGCCAGAAAAGGACGACGACACCGGTACGGATACTCCCCGGCGTCAGGCCCCGCGGTCCGGTGGAGAGATGCCGGACTCGGACAAGATCCAGTCCAAAGAAAATCTCCAGGTCGACTCGATCCGAGTCGCCCGCGCCGTTGCGCAGCGCTTCCCGGATGTGCAGACCATCGGCGGTTGGCGTCCGGTCGACGCCTATCCCGACCACCCTTCGGGTCGGGCGGTGGACATCATGATCCCGAACTACGACACAAACGAGGGTCGTGAGCTGGGCAATCGCATAAAGAACTACCTGTTTGCCCACCGTGAGTTCTTCAACATCGAGTACATGATCTGGCGACAGATGTATATCCCGGCGGCGGGGACGCCCAATCAAATGGAGGATCGGGGCGACCCGACCCAGAACCACTACGACCACGTCCACGTGACCACGGTCGGGGGAGGGATGGCCTCTGCGGGCCAGACCTACGGGGCTGCACCGACGGACGGTGCCGACAACACCTCTGAGACCACCGGCGCTCCCGGCGACAGTGATTGCGCCCCAGATTTCGGGCATCGCAGTCTGAACGACGGCGAGATTCCCGAAGAGCTGCGCAAATGGATCGCCTTGGGCGGGCAGGTGTGCCGCGAGGTTGACTCCCCGCTGCTGGCGGGGTTGCTCTATCACGAGTCAGCCGGGTTCCAAGCCACCGCGGTCTCCCCAGTGGGGGCGCAGGGGTACGGGCAGTTCATGCCCGACACGTGGGCCGCTAAGGGGGCCAAGGTCGACGAGAACGGCGAGATCTCCGGCCCGCCCGGATCGGGCTCGCCATCAGACCCTGCGGACGCGACGATGGCTGCCGCACGCTACCTGTGCGAGATCGCCGACGGACAGCGCGAAGGCATCGCCTCCGGGCAGCTGAGCGGCGATCCGCAGACCTTGATGCTCGCCGGTTACAACGCCGGTCCCGGGGCAGTTCAGCAGTACGGCGGTGTGCCTCCCTATGCCGAGACCCAAAAGTACGTGCAGATCGTGCCGGAAGAAGCCGCACGGTTCGCCAGTGCTTGAGACGAGGGAGTACCTGATGAATCGAAAAGCCGTAGTGGTGATCGTGGCCGTTGTGGCCGTTCTTATCGGAGCGGTGGCGCTCGCGCTGACTGTGGGTCGGGAGGAGTCCGGCACGGATGACCACGCGCATATCGAGCCGATCACCACTGCCGACGAGGTGGCTATTGCGGTGATGGCGGGGTTGCTCACGTGGACCCCGGCAACTCAGCAGTCGCCGTGGGATGCCATGCACGCAATCTCCGACCAGCTCACCGGTCAGTTGGCGCAAGCCGCACAGACTCGACCCGATCCTGACCCCACACCGAAGCAGTGGCCGGCCTGGGCTCGCTCGGGCGATCGCGTCATTGGCGCGACCGATCTGGTCAGCGGACAGGACCCGGTAGCCGACGATGCGGTCACCGCCGAGCGCCTAGTGACCGTTCGACAAAAAGTGCTGCATCCCGACGGTTTCACCACACCGCTCGAGGAAATCACGATCGCCGTTCAGCTCGAGCGGGTCGGCCAGGACTGGAAGGTCGCCAACTTCCGCTACCGATCCATCGGACCGGGCCAGTGACACCAGAACACCAATCGAGGAGGCAGTAGATATGGCTGGCAAAGACATTGCGCGGCAGTCCCAGACTCGAGAACCGGGACCGGCCATCGCCCTATGCACGTTGGGCATGGCTGCCCTGTTCGTGGTCGGGGTGTGGGCCAGTATCTCCCTCGGGGAGAAGATCACCGACACCGGGCAGCAGGTCCCCGGTAACCCCGTAGTGGCGGTGATTGACCTGGTCCAAGGTCAGGTCCAGTGGACGACGGGAGCCACCACCGTCGCGGTGGCCCTGGTGGTAATCCTCGCCGTGGTTATTGCTCTGGTGGCAGCCATGATCGGCCGGCGGCAGGCGGGTAGGACCCGCGTGGACGGCATCACCAAGCACCTGGCGGGGCGGTCCGACATTCGCTCGTTGTCACCCAAGACGGTTGATCGCGCGAACCGTGATCGCGGCGAGCAGATCGACGTCCCGGGCATCTTCATCGGCGAAGAGGTCTCCACCGGTCAACAGCTGTGGGGCGGATGGGAGGACCTGCATCTGGACCTGTGGGGCCCTCGTCAGGGCAAGACCTCCAGCCGCATCATCCCGATGATCCGGCGGGCTCCTGGCATCTGCATCTCCACCTCGTGCAAGAAGGACGTGATCGAGGCGACGATCGCGTTTCGCGAGCAAGTGGGCCGTGTCTGGGTGTTGGACCCACAAGACAAGGCCACCGGCCTGGACAACTCCCGCTGGTACTTCGACCCCCTGGACTTCGTGCGACGAGACGAGTGGTGGGACGGCAACGCCGAAGAGCTCGCCGAGATCTTTAACGCGGCCACGGCCCGCGGCGAGGCCGGAAGCGACCCCAACGCCTACTTCTACAGCCAGGCCGTTGACCTACTCGCGTCCCTGTTCCTGGCCGCTGCACTCAAGCACCGGCCCATCACTGATGTCTACGGCTGGGTGTCCAACTTGGAGGACTCCACCCCGGTGCAGATCCTGTCCGGTAGCCAGTGGGCACCGCAGGCCGCTGATCTGGCGAGCAAGTACTCGGCTGAGCCGCGCACCCGCTCCAATGTGTTCTCCGCGGCCAAGAACATGATCTCCTGCCTCGGTCGACGGCAGATCGTGCGGTGGCTGACCCCGCAGGCCGGTGCCGAGCGGTTTGACCCGGTGAAATTCGCGAACTCCGAGGCAGACACCCTGTATCTGGTCTCCGACGAAGAGAACCCGATCGGCCGACCTGTCACCTCGATCATGACCGTGTCGGTGTTCAAGGCGCTGGTGGATCGGGCCGACCAGTGCCCCGGTTCCCGGCTCCCGGTTCCGGTCACTGCTGCCCTGGACGAGATCGCCAACATCGTGCGCTGGCCCCGGCTGCCCGACTACTACTCCACGTTCGGCTCTCGCGGCATCATCTGTGACACCGTGCTCCAGTCCTACGCCCAAGGCGTGGAGCTGTGGGGCGAGCACGGCATGAAGAAGCTGTGGTCCTCGGCGGCGATCGTCGTGATCGGCCCCGGCCACAAGGACTATCGGTTCCTGGATGAGCTGGCCAACCTCATCGGTACCCACACTGAACAGCAGCGGTCGGTGTCCTCCGGTGGTGGTGACCGGGGCAGGTCGATCTCCACCCAGACCGTCGAGAAGCAGACGATCACCGCCGCAGAGCTGGCGGCGATGCCGTTCGGCCGCATGATCGTCCTGGCCACAGGGCGGCGTCCGATTCTGGCGCGGATGGTCCGGTGGGATCACCAGGATCTGCCGGCCCTGGAAGAAAGGACTTCAGCATGAGCAAGCTCTTCGGGCAGTCGATCTCCCAGGGGTTCGCCAAAGCCCTTGACCAGGTCGCGGCCCCGGCCATCAAGAAGGCCGTCGAGAAAATCCTCGCCAGGCAGGGCACGATCGAGCAGATCGCGGCCACGGCTGAGCGGGCTGTCGAACAGTTTTCCCACGACGAGCTCGGGATTCCGCGAGAACTCCGGTACGTCGACGAGTTCGCGTTCTTTGACGACTACCTGCGCCTTGCCTACGAGACAGGAGGGATGAGCCAGGGCCGCGGTTGGTGCTCGCACTGGTGGCAGCACCGCTCAGCCCGATTCAGAGTCCGGTCGATGTGGCAAGCGTACGAAGCGCTGGCGGTGAAAGATCCCGCCAAGTGCGACGAAGTGTTCTTGCGCACCATCGGCGATCACCACATGGATCGGCTCACGGGAGAGCGATCCCCGATGTATGCCTGTCAGACCGTCCACCAGCCCAGTAAGCCGCTCGAGTCGGCTCCGATCGAGGAGGATGCCGCGTGACTGCTCACCCCAGTGATCAGGCGGTGGCGCAGCTGATCCGCAATGCGCGGGTCGGCGCTGCCGCATCCGGGTTTCCCACCCGGACCCGCACCGTCGGCGAGGCCAGCGCCCGCCAATGCTCTGTTGGGCGGTTGGTGATGGAGGCCGCCCGTGCCGACGCCGGGGTCTCCGATGAGGTCTCCGCTGCGCGCCGTGAAGTCATCGCCGCCG
>CAMNYG010000127.1 GCA_946570335.1 uncultured Dietzia sp.
GCCAGGTGACGGCTCAGGCGCCGACGCGCCGGCCGAGTACGAGACCGTTCCGTGTGTTCATGGGAGCAAGACTAGGTGCCCGTCCTCCGCAGCGTCAACTCGTGGAACCCTGATCCCACTATGTGGTACGTGAGAGACTGGCGGGCATCATGAACGCCCCATTCAGCTCCCCCGTGCCGGAATCCACCCCCCGCGACCGTGCACTCTTCCGGGTCAATCCGATGTCGTACATCGTCATCGCCATCATCGTGCTGTCGATCGCCTGGCCTGTCACCGCGTATCCACTCGCACTGGGCTGGCTGGTGCTGCTCCCGATCGCCTTCGGGTGGTGGGTCGCCCGCACCTCCACCCGGCTCGACGCCGAGGGGGTGCACCTGTCGACCTGGCGCAACCGCCGGTCCGTTCCGTGGGACGAGGTCAAGGGCGTGATGTTCCCGAAGAACGGATTCGCACGCCTGGTCACCACCTCGGACGATTCATTCCCGATGGGCGGGGTCTCCTTCCATGATCTGCCCCGGCTCTCCCGCGCCAGCGGTGGACGGATCCGCGACCCCTACAGCACTCCTGCTCCCGGCGAGGACTGACTCTTTCGCCGCGCTCTTGCCGGACGAGCGGGTCCGACCGAAGCCGTTCCCGAAGGGCAGGCTGCTGGCCACCCCCCGGCCGGCGGGCACGCGGTCAGCGACGCTTTGCCGCCTGAGTCCCATCCGTTCGTACAGCAGGGTCACGGCCACCCCCAGGACGACCCCGGCGACACACCATCCGACGAGCACCCAGACCGCATGGCCCAGCCCCGCACCCCAGCTCGAATCGAAGAACATGATCGCCCGCAGACCGAGGTACGCCTGATGCATCGGTTCGAGCGACCCGATCGCCACGAACACCTGCGGCAGCATCTGGGTGGGCGTCGCGCCACCGGAGGTCGGGATACCAAGCACCACGAACAGCACCAGATTGACGAGCAGGCCCGCGTTACCGATGGCCGCGAGGATCGAGTGGGCACAGACCCCGACCGCGATGATCACCAGATTCGAGAACCAGAACAGGTCCCAGCCGTCGTACCCCGTCACCCCGATGATGTCCGCGACCCACAGACACAGCGCTGACACGAGCGGTGCCGTGACGACCGTGACCGCCCACTTGCGGAAGATGGTGTGCAATCGTCCGAACGGTGCGACATGCACGTGCAGGACCAGGGGGCCGATCTCCAGCGGGATGAACCCCAGCCGGGCGTCCAGCAGGTTCGAGATGATCATCGCGCCGGTGAACCCGGCCAGGATCAGGATGAGCGAGTAGAACATCGGCAGAGACGCATTGGACACACCGTCCGGCAGCGGGTTCCACTCGGTCACGTCGACCTGGACCGGATACTGCAGCGCCAGTGCCGCCGCGGCGCCGACCTGACGCCCGTCGGCCTCGGCCAGCATCGTGGAATCGGACACCAGCTTGGCGCCCATGGTCTCGTGGAGCGACTCCCTCATACCATCGGCGACGGTGTTCATGACCTGACCGGACACGATCGAGACCCTGGGTGAGTACTGCAGCGTCACCGTCGCCCGCTCGGGTGGTTCACCGGCGTCACCAGCCTCGGTCGCCGCAGCTTCCACCAGATCCGCCACCTGCTGGCTCAGCTCCGGGGCGATACGGACGGCACCGAAGTACGAACCGTCGCGCAAGCCCGCCTCGGCCTCGTCGGCATCCACGATGTGCAGCCGCAGCTTCTCCCAGTCGTTGTTCTGGAGCAGACCGGCGGTGATCTGGGTACCCACATCGAGATTCCGGGGACCGACCGGGGTCTCCAGTGTCGCGCCGACGTCCTCGTTCACCACGGCCACCGGCACGTGCCTCGCGTGCGCCTGCGGATCCGCGGTACCGCCGAGGTACATGAACGCAAGCAGGAAGAACAGCCCGCAGACCACGACGATCGCGCCCACGGAGTGCGAGGCGAACTCGCGGAAGCCACCAGTGTGACCGGAGTCGGTCATCTGATTCCCCATTCACCGATTCACGAGCCGACCGGACGGTCGACCGTGAAGAGGGTAACCCCCTGCCGGGGCGTATCGTAGGGGCGGCCACGGCACTGATCGGCCTCCCCCGGGGCACCCGTCGCCAGCATCCACGTTGTAGTAACCACAGCCACCGAATCGGATCGAGGTCCCATGCCGCCCTTGAGGTCACGAACCAGTACCGCCGGACGCAACGCCGCGGGGGCCAGGGCCCTCTGGCGCGCCACCGGGATGACGGACTCGGACTTCGGGAAACCGATCATCGCGATCGCCAACTCGTACACCCAGTTCGTGCCGGGGCACGTGCACCTGAAGAACGTGGGCGAGATCGTCGCCGAGCAGATCGCGGAGGCCGGCGGTGTGGCCCGGGAGTTCCACACGATCGCGGTCGACGACGGCATCGCGATGGGCCACGCGGGCATGCTCTACTCCCTGCCGAGCCGCGAGATCATCGCCGACTCCGTCGAGTACATGGTCAACGCCCACACCGCGGATGCGCTCGTCTGCATCTCGAACTGCGACAAGATCACACCGGGCATGCTCAACGCCGCCATGCGGCTGAACATCCCGACCGTGTTCGTCTCGGGCGGGCCGATGGAGTCCGGCTTCTCGGTCGTGGTGGACGGTGTGGTCAAGGCCGGATCCGACCTCGTCACCGCCATCTCCGCGTCGGCGAACTCGTCGATCGATGACGACAGCCTGGACACGATCGAGCGCTCGGCATGCCCCACCTGTGGTTCGTGCTCGGGCATGTTCACCGCCAACTCGATGAACTGCCTCACGGAGGCGCTGGGCCTGTCGCTGCCCGGCAACGGTTCGACCCTGGCCACCCACAGCGCCCGCCGTGCGCTGTTCTCCGAGGCCGGACGCCTGATCGTCGACCTGTGCACCCGGTATTACCGGGAGGACGACGAGTCGGTCCTGCCGCGGTCGGTGGCGACCAAGTCCGCGTTCACCAATGCCATGGCCCTGGACGTCGCGATGGGCGGCTCGACTAACACGGTGCTGCACATCCTCGCGGCCGCCCGGGAGGGCGAGGTCGACTTCGATCTGCACGACATCGAGGAGGTCTCCCGGCGCGTGCCGTGCCTGGCCAAGGTCGCACCCAACTCCGACTACTACATGGAGCACGTCCATCGCGCCGGCGGCATCCCGGCGATCCTGGGCGAGCTGTACCGGGGTGGCCTGCTCGAGACGGACGTGCACTCGGTGCACTCCCCCTCTCTTGAGCAGTACATCGCGGACTGGGACATCCGGAGCGGTACCGCCACCGAGGAGGCCATCGAGCTGTTCCACGCGGCACCCGGCGGCGTGCGCACCACCGAGCCGTTTTCCACCGACAACCGCTGGGAGTCACTGGACACCGACGCGGTGAACGGCTGTATCCATTCGGTCGAACACCCAGCGACCGCGGAGGGTGGCCTGGCGGTGCTCCGTGGCAACATCGCGCCGAACGGCTCGGTCTTCAAGACCGCGGGTGTGTCCGAGGAGAACTTCCGCTTCTCCGGCCCGGCCCGCGTGGTCGAGTCCCAGGAAGAGGCCGTGTCGGTGATCCTGGGCAAGAAGCTCGTCGCCGGCGAGGTGCTCGTGGTGCTCTACGAAGGTCCCGCAGGAGGGCCGGGTATGCAAGAAATGCTGCACCCGACCGCGTTCATCAAGGGAGCCGGGCTCGGAACAAAGTGCGCGCTCATCACCGACGGTCGGTTCTCCGGCGGTTCATCAGGCTTGTCGATCGGCCATATCGCGCCGGAGGCGGCCGCGGGCGGCCCGATCGGCCTGGTGCGGGACGGCGACATCGTGACGATCGATGTGGCCACGCGCTCGATCAACGTGGATGTCGACGACGACGAGCTGGCCCGCCGTCGTGCGGAGAAGGGACCGCTGCCGTGGCGGCCCGTCAAGCGTGAGCGCACGGTGACCGCCGCCCTGCGTGCGTACGCCTCGATGGCCTCGTCAGCGGACAAGGGCGCGGTGCGCATCCTGCCCGACTGACCGGGATCCCGGCCGGACAGGAGCCGACGTGAGGAGGGGCCGACCGGATGGTCGGCCCCTCCTCACGTCGGTGTGGGTCAGCCGCTGGTGACCGGGGCGCTGTCCGTGTGGGAGGTGAGCGGGTTGGTGCCGTTGAAGAAGTACCACACCACTATGGCGATCACTGCGACGATCACCAGCCAGATGAGACCGCTGAAGCGTGGGCGGTGCGACCATCCCCATCGACGGTCGACCGCCCACCTGCCCGGCCCGGTGAACAGCAGGGCGAGCAGGCTGGCCGCATACAGGACCGAGGGTTCCAGCCCACGGGTCGTCGTGCCCAGCAGGGGCACCGGCTCGTTGCCCGTCAGCGCGATCGCGATACCGAGGCCGGTGAGCCCGAGCAGACCGGCCGCCGCGATCGGCGCCGCCAGGCCGATCACCAGCATGACTCCCGCCACCAGCTCGATCGCTCCTCCCCCGATCGCGAGGACACGCGCCTGGTCGTAGCCGGCATCGGTGAGGATCTGGGCCGTTCCGTCGATCCCCGGGCCGTTGAAGACGCCGAACAGCTTCTGCAGGCCGCGCAGCGTCAGCAGCACCCCCACGGTGACGCGGAGGATGAACAGACCCAGGTCCGTCGTGCCGCGCGGTCCGACGTCCGCGCGCGACTCGGGCTCGATCGTGGTGGGCCCGTCGCCGAAGGGCAGCGGTGCAGAGACGTCGTATCCGCCTGACTCGGCGAACTGGGAGTAGTCGGTCGCCCCGGCCGCCGGGAATGCCGTGGTCGCGGTGTCCCCGGTGACCGCACCCGATGCGGCGGGGACGTCCAGCGGGTAGTCGACGTCGTGGATGATCTCGGTACGGGCGTCGTCTCCGGGCTTTGAAGAAGTCACGAATCGACTGTAGGCCGCCAGCGGCGCCCGCGCATCGAGGACACGGCGGGCCGTACTCTAGTCGGTATGAGATCGATCCCGCTGCTCCTGGCGCTGACACTGGTGGTGTCCGGATGCGCGAGGTTCGACGACCGGCTGGACGAACCGTTCACGCCCGTGCCCGGGCCGGGGATGGGAGCCGCACCCCCGTCGCAGCCACCGGGTGCCGCGCCCCCGCCACCGACCTCGGGAACCGGGGAGCCGGAAGCGCCACCTCGCGAGGACGGTCCGTGTGCCGATCCGGACCCGGCGGTCATCGCGACCT
>CAMNYG010000128.1 GCA_946570335.1 uncultured Dietzia sp.
TGCGTGCCAGTGCCGCCGGAGACGGAGTTCCCGGGCGCGGACCCGGACGTGGTCCGGGGGTCGGCGAGGTCCCGCCGGAGTCCTGACCGCCCGTGGCGGTGGATGACTGGTCGCTCATCTGGTCCTCGATTCCTTCTGCCGCGTGACACGGCACCATCGCCGGGCTCGTACCCCGGCCATCGCCACGCCGCCCGTCAACGAGACGGCATCCTCCTAGTGTGTACCAACCCCGCGTGATTCGTCGGCTGTATCCCCATCAGACGCCGAAAGCAGGGGACGCCCGCGGACGCACACCGGTTGCGACCGGCGAGAAGGTCCCGGCGCCTCACAGACGAAAGGCGAGCGCTTCACCGGTGCCGGCCGGGTGCCCGGCGCGGGCCAGTAGGGTTTCATCACGTGAGCAGTCCAGTCGTTCTGATCCCCGGAGCCCCGGTACTCGTGCCGGAGCTGTCGGGCGCCGCGGCAGCCGACAGCGCCCGCCAGGTCGAGCACGCCTGCGAGCTGATCCGCGAGGCTTCGGGAGAGCGTACGCGTGTCGTGGTGGTGGGCACCGATGAACAGCTGCGAGCAGGTGACGGCATGCGGTCCTCCCTGATCCGATGGGGGGCGAACGTGGGTGTTGGCCGTCCGCAGGATCCGCTGGCCGGCCCCGACACCGTGTCCGATGCCGCGCTGATCGCGTGGTGGCTGCTCGACCAGAGCGGATCGCACCTACCGCGCACGTTCTCGGGCGTGCACGGCGAATCGCCCACACCGCCGGAGGCGGAAGAAGGTGACCTCGTCGTCGTCGTGGCCGACGGCCCCGCGTCACTCACCCCCCGCGCGCCGGTCCCCGAGGACCCGCGCGGCGTGGCGCTGAACGCCGCTCTCGCCGACTGGTTGCGGACGGGAGGCGACCTTCCCGATCCCGGGCAGGACGTGGCCGAGGACATCGGCTGGTGGAGCCGACCGGCCTGGCGGGCACTCGCCGGACTCGTTGGGCACCACCGCGCTGTCGACTCCGTCTCGTGGGCTCCCTTCGGGGTCGGGTACCACGCGGCACGGTGGGCTCCCGGGGCCGCGAGCGGGCCTGCCGTGATGCACCCCACCGGGGCAGGCGCATGAGTCCCACGACCCCGATCGCGGTGGTGGGGGCCACCGGCACCGGCAAATCGGACCTCGCCCTGGACCTCGCCGAACACCTGGGCGGCGAAGTGATCAACTGCGACGCCATGCAGCAATACCGGGGCATGGACATCGGGACCGCCAAGCTGCCCGTCGACCGACGTCGCGGCATACCCCATCACCGGTTGGACGTGCTGGAGGTGACCGAGACGGCGAGCGTCGCCGACTTCCGCAGTGAAGCCGAGCGCGAGATCGCCGAGATCCGGGCCAGGGGCAGCGTCCCGATCCTGTGCGGTGGATCGATGATGTACCTGCAGGCGCTGATCGACGGGTGGGCGATCCCGGACACCGATCCCCGGATCCGGGCCCGCTACGAACGCCGCCTTGAGGAGATAGGGGTGGCCGCGCTGCACGCGGAACTGGCGCGCGTCGATCCCGAGGCCGCACGCACCATCCTGCCGACGGATCCGCGGCGGACCGTCCGCGCACTCGAGGTGGTGGAACTCACCGGGAAACCGTTCTCCGCCTCCCGTCCGACCATCGGTGAACCGCGGTGGGGGACCCGCATTCTCGGAGTGCGCTGTGCGTTGGCCGAGCTCGACCAACGCCTGGAAGCCCGCACCGCGCGGATGTTCTCAGACGGTCTGGTCGACGAGGTGCGGACGCTGGTCGCCGCCGGGTTGCTCGAGGGGGTCACGGCCCGCCGCGCGATCGGCTACGCCCAGGTGCTCGACGAGATGGACGACGACCTGCGGATCGATGAGCAGGGCCTCGAGCGCGCCGAGGAGAGGACCTTCATCGGCACCCGCCGCTACGTACGTCGGCAACGGTCGTGGTTCGGCCGTGATCACCGCATCCGGTGGATAGACACCGACACCCTCGGCCGCGATGCCGGCGCCCCCACACCGCTGGAAGCGGCCCTGGACATCCTCGGACAGGAGAACCCATGAGCGAGCTGACCGGTGGTCGGTCCCGGGTGCAATCGGTGGACCGGGCCTTCGCGCTGCTCGACGCACTCGCCCTACGCGGCGGTCGAGCCTCCCTCGGTGACCTGGTCGCCGACACGGGACTCGCCGCGGCGACGGTGCACCGCCTGTGCGGCACGCTCGCCGAGAACGGTCACCTCCGCCGCGACTCCGGTCGCGACTACCTGTTGGGCCCGCGACTGCAGCGGATCGGCGACACCGCTCGTCGCGCGACGCTCGCCTGGGCCGAGCCTGTGCTCACCGCCGTCGTGGCAGGTACGGGGGAGACCGCCAACATGGCGGTCCGAGAGGGCGACGGGGTCGTGTATCTCGCCCAGGTGCCCTCGCCGCACTCGATGCGGATGTTCACCGAGGTGGGGCGCCGGGTCGAGGTCCACTGCACTGCTGTGGGCAAGGCGCTGGTGGCCGGTGACGACGACGACGAGGTGCGCGCGATGCTCGGACGGGCCGGGATGCGGCGCTACACCGAGACGACCATCACGGACCCCGACGTTCTGGTGGCCGAGCTCGCACGGGTCCGACGTGTGGGGTTCGCGACCGATGAGTCCGAGCAGGAAGAGGGGGTGCGCTGCGTGGCGATCGCCGTGGGCACCGGCGCGGCCGCGTTCGCGGTCTCGGCCTCCGGCCCCGAGGCCCGGTTCACCGAAGATCGCAGGGATGCCGCGGTGGGGATCCTGCAGGCGGCGGTGGCCGGTCTGAACCCCTGACGGGAGAACAGAGCGACGCCGCCGCCCACCCGGAAGAACAGGTGGGCGGCGGCGTCGTCTCGTCAGTGCCCCGTCGGTCGGCTCGCCTTGGGGGCGGTGTGGCGGTAGTGGGGCGTTGCGCCTCACCACCCCCGGTGCCTCACTGCCCGTTCGCGGCCTTGAACTCGCGACGACGGCGGTGCAGGATCGGCTCGGTGTAGCCCGAGGGCTGCGTGGTGCCCTCGAGAATGAGCTCGCGAGCGGCCTGCCAGGCGATGGACTCCTCGACATTCGGGGCCATGTTCCGGTATGCGTCGTCGCCGGCGTTCTGGGCGTCGACGACCTCGGCCATGCGTCGCAGCGAGTCCTCGACGAACTCGGCGGAGACGATACCGTGGCGGATCCAGTTGGCCAGCAGCTGCGACGAGATGCGCAGGGTGGCGCGGTCCTCCATGAGGTTGACGTCGTGGATGTCCGGCACCTTGGAGACGCCGATGCCCTGCTCGACCCAGCGCACCACGTAGCCGAGGATCGTCTGGCAGGAGTTGTCGACCTCCTCTTTCTTCTCCGCATCCGACCAGTCGGTGTTGGTCGCGAGCGGAACGGTGAGGATCTCGTCCACCGTGGCGCGGGGACCCCCGGCCAAGATCTCCTCCTGGCGCGTCATCACATTGACCCGGTGGTAATGCGTGGCGTGCAGCGTCGCACCGGTCGGGGACGGGACCCAGGCGGTGTTGGCGCCTGCCCGGGGCTGGCCGATCTTCTCGGCGAGCATCTCGGCCATGAGGTCGGTCTTGGCCCACATACCCTTACCGATCTGTGCGCGGCCGCGCAGACCACAGGCCAGACCGGAGTCGACGTTGAAGTCCTCGTAGGCGCTCATCCACGTCGCGGACTTCATCTCCGCCTTGCGGATCATCGGGCCGGCCTCCATCGAGGTGTGGATCTCGTCACCGGTGCGGTCGAGGAAGCCCGTGTTGATGAACACCACGCGCTCGGTGGCCTCGGCGATGCAGGCCGGGAGGTTGACCGATGTGCGGCGCTCCTCATCCATGATGCCGACCTTGAGGGTGTTGGTCGGCAGGCCGAGCAGCTTCTCGACACGACCGAACAGCTCGGTGGTGAACGCGACCTCTGCCGGGCCGTGCTGCTTGGGCTTGACGATGTAGATCGAGCCGGTGCGGCTGTTGCCCCGCTCGTTGCCCTCGGCGATGCCGTGCATCGCGGCGAGAGAAGTGATCAGCGCGTCGAGGATGCCCTCGGGCATCTCGTTGCCCTCCGCGTCGAGCACGGCCGGGTTGGTCATGAGGTGTCCGACATTGCGAACGAACAGCATCGAGCGACCGTGCAGCCGGACCTCACCGGAGCCGTCGGCCGCGGTGTAGACGCGGTCGTC
Source organism: uncultured Dietzia sp. (assembly GCA_946570335.1). Lineage (GTDB taxonomy): Bacteria > Actinomycetota > Actinomycetes > Mycobacteriales > Mycobacteriaceae > Dietzia. Next base: position 4,173 of record CAMNYG010000128.1, read on the forward strand.
GTTCAGCACGCGGGTGAACGTCTTGCCGGCCTTGGTGATCTCCTCGGACAGCTCGCCCTTCATGAGGCCGAGCCAGTTGCTGTAGCCGAGGGTCTTGTCCTCGGCGTCGACCGCGGCGACGGAGTCCTCGAAGTCCATGATGGTGGTCACCGCGGACTCCAGGACGACGTCCTTGACACCAGCGGCGTCGGTCGAGCCGATCGGGGAGTCCGCGTCGATCTGGATGTCGATGTGCAGACCGTTGTTGCGCAGCAGCACCGAGGACGGGCTGGCGGGGTCACCGAGGTACCCGACGAACTGCGCCGTGTCCTTCAGTCCGGTGGTGGACCCGTCGGCGAGCGTGACCTGCAGGGCCCCGTCGACGACGGCGTACCCCGTCGTTCCGACGTGGCTGCCGTCCGCGAGCGGGGTCGCGTCGTCCAGGAACTCCCGGGCCCAGGCGATGACCTTGTCGCCGCGGACCTTGTTGTAGGACGAGCCCTGCTCGGCCCCGTCGGTCTCCGGGATCGCGTCCGTGCCGTAGAGCGCGTCATACAGCGAACCCCACCGGGCGTTCCCGGCGTTGATCGCGAACCGGGCGTTCATGATCGGCACGACCAACTGCGGGCCGGCGACAGTGGCGATCTCCTCGTCCACGTTAGCGGTGGTCACGGAGACCGACTCGGGCGCGGGGACGAGGTACCCGATCTCCTGCAGGAACGCCTTGTACGCGGCCGGGTCGATGGGCGCCGGGTTCTCCTTGTGCCAGGTGTCGATCTTCGACTGCAGGTCGTCGCGCACCTGGAGCAGCTCGCGGTTGCGGGGTGCGAGGTCGGTGAAGATCTCCGCCGCGCCGGCCCAGAACGCGTCGGGGTCGACCCCGGTACCCGGGATCGCCTGCGAGTTGACGAAGTCGTACAGGACCTTGTCCAC
>CAMNYG010000129.1 GCA_946570335.1 uncultured Dietzia sp.
TGCTGCCTCCGCCCCCACCGGTCGCCGGCGGAGTGGACGAACCAGGCGCCGAGCCCGCGTTCCCGCCGCCAGGCCGGCCCGCGTTCTCCTCCGCCTCCGCTTCGGCCTCACCGCTCTCGTCGATACGCACGAGATCCGGGTCGGTCTCGATACCTACCTGCTGCAGCGCCTCGTAGAGGGTGGGCGCGTAGCCCACGGCGCGGTCGTAGCTCACCATCACCCGCAGCAGACGCGGGTATGCCGAGTCCTGGTCCTTGCGTTGCGTGTAGATGGGCTCCACATACAGCACTGAATCGTCGGCCAGCGGCAGCGCGAGGAGGTTACCCTCCGTGATCTCGGCCGTCTCACCCCAGAGCCGGCGATCCTCGGCGATCGCCGGGGAGGCGATCATGATGTCCTGCGCCTGGTTCGGCCCCTGGGCCAGCGGCTCGATAGGCCGCTGCACCCGCACTGTGATCTCACCGTAGGTGTCCGGGTCCGAGCTCGCCGACATGTGCGCGGACAAGAACTCGCGTTCATACCCACGGAAGGCCGAGATGAGCTGGAAGGTCGGTTCGTCGGACTCCGGATCGGCGGGATCGGAGGTGATCACGTAGTACGGGGGCTGGCTCGGCCCCTCACGGTCGACGGTCTGCGTGCCGCCAGCCCCACCGGTGCTTCCGCCGGCGGGCCCGCCCAGAGGACCGCCAGTGGGTGAAGCCTGCGGATTCTGGATGGACGAGGTGACCGTGGGATCGGACGGCACCGACCAGAACGCGTCGTTGGTGAAGAACTGGCCCGGGTCGTCGACCTGGTACTTGGCCAGCAGTTCGCGCTGCACCTTGAACAGGTCCTCCGGGTACCGGAAGTGGTCGCGAAGCTCCTCGGAGATCTCGGACTCGGGCTGCACGATGCCGGGCATGGCCTTCATCCACGTCTGCAGCACCGGATCCGACTCGTCGAACGCGTACAGATCCACGGTGCCGTCGTACGCGTCGACGGTGGCCTTGACCGAATTCCGGATGTAGGAGACCTCCTCGTCCACCTGCATGCGTCCACCGAGGTCGTCGGTCGAGTCCGCGGTCATCGCCTCCAGCGAGCTGAGCTCGGCGTAGGGATAGGTCTTGAGCGTGGTGTAGCCGTCGACGATCCACTTGATACGTCCGTCGATCACGGCCGGGTAGGTGGTGGTGTCCGTGGTGAGCCACGGGGCGACCTTCTGCACACGGTCACGCGGATCACGGTCGTAGATGATCTTCGAGTTGTCGCTGATCAACCCGGACAGCAGGATGTTCCGCTCGGCGAACTTGAGTGCGTACGCGGTGCGGTTGATCCAGCCACCGATCGGCACACCACCGGAACCGGTGTAGGTGTACTGCGTGGTGTCCGTGTCGTACTCGCGGGGACCCTCGCCGTTGTCTCCGACGATCGCGTAGTCCGGATCCGACTGCGCGATGAGCTCGCCGAAGTAGACCCGCGGCTGCGTGACCGGGATCATCATCTCCTGGTCGTTGTTGATCGTGTCCAGGTCCGAGACCTGGAAGTTGGGCAGGCCGCCACGGTCCGAACCCGCGTCATCCGCGATCTCGTTGACCCGGTTGGCGGGCGCCGCCACGAAGCCGTTTCCGTGCGTGTACACGGTGTGGCGGTTGATCCAGTCCCGCTGGTTGGCCTGCAGCGCCGACGGGTCGAGCTCACGGGCCGCCACCAGGAAGTCCTGCATCTGACCGTCGATCGTGTACCGGTCCAGGCTCAGGGTCTCCGGGAAGCCGTAGAAGTTGCGCAGTTGCTGCATCTGCGTGAACGTGGGTGACAGGACGTTGGGGTCCAGGATCCGGACGTTCGACAGCGTGGTGGTGTCCGAGGCCGCCTGGCGCGGGTTCGGACTGACCGCGCCCCAGTTATCGATGTAGGTGACCCGGTCGTCACCGATGTCGTACGCGGCCCTGGTCGCCTCGATGTTGCGGGCGATGTACTCGCGCTCCTTCTCCGCACGGTTGGGGTTGACCGAGAACTGCTCCACGGCCAGCGGCCACGCCGAGCCCACCACGAGTGCCGAGAACAGCAGCAACACGGTCGCCAGTGCCGGAATCCGCAGATCCTTGATGACGATCGCCGAGAAGAAGGCGATCGCACAGACCAGCGCCACGGCGAACATGAAGATCTTGGCCGGCATCAACGCGTTGACATCCGTGAAGCTGGCACCGGTGAACGTGGCGTTCTCGCGGAACAGCAGCTCGTACCGGTCGAGCCAGTAGGCCGCGGCCTTGGCCAGGACGAAGATGCCGGCCAGCGTGACCAGCTGGATGCGGGCCGCGCGCGTCAGGGCGCCCTCACGTGCACCGGGCCGGAGCCCGCCCACGAGGTAGTGGGTGACCAGGTTGGCCAGGAACGCCATCACCACCGCGACCATCAGCCAGGTGACGACCGCGCGCCACATGGGCAGCTGGAACGCGTAGAAGGAGATGTCCAACCCGAACTGCGGATCCGTCCGACCGAACGGCGTGGAGTTGAAGAACGCCAGCACGATCTGCCACCCGGTCTGCGCGATCGAACCGGCGAGGACGCCGAGCACGATCGGGATCCAGATGAGGGTCTTGACCGGCGAGCCCCCCATCGCGGCGCGGTAGCGGGCCACCGCGTCCGGCAGCCCGGCCTGCGCGAGGAACACCGGCCGGAAACGGTAGGCCAGCACGGCCCCCGCCGACACCGCGATACCGATCAGCAGCCCCACCAGCACGAAAAGACCGAACCGCGTGAGCAGCTCGGTCCGGAAGACACTGGTGGCGTCGACGCTGCCGAACCACAACCAGTCCGTGTAGGCGGAGTTCAGCCGGGGAAGGACCTGGATGAGGATGATGAGGACGACGACGACGGCGGCGATGGCGCGGCCGCGGCGCGAGATCGCGACGGGCCGACCGGTCGGGTTGCCGGGTGGGCGGACGGACACAGGTGTTGCTCCTGGACTGCTGAGGCGGACATGCTCGTGGGACCCACCTTACGGAAAAGCCGCGCCTCAGCCGCAGGTCGGTGGCTCTCCCCCGGACGCCGCCGTCTCCAGCGCCTGAAGTGCCCCCGTGAGCGTGGAGACCTCGATGAGCCTGATCCCGTCCGGGGGGTTCTGCACAGCCTCCGCACAGTTTCCGGCCGGCACGAGGAACTCGGTGGCACCGACCTCGTGAGCGGCACGGATCTTGTGACGGATGCCACCGATCGACCCGACGGTGCCGTCCGGCTGGATTGTGCCCGAGCCGGCCACGTCCGCGCCCCCGGTGGCCTCGCCCGGTGAGAGCCTGTCCACGATCGCGATCGCCAGGATGAGCCCGGCCGAGGGGCCCCCGACATCAGGTGCCACCGAAATGGTCACGTCCGTCCCGTCCGCCGGAGTGTCGCCCACGATGACGCCCAGGCGCCCCTGGTCGGGATCGCCGTCGGGGCCGGAGGAGGCCAACGTCGCCGTCGTCGTCTCCGCCTGCCCGTCGCGCAGGAACTCCACCTGCACCTCGTCGCCGGGGCGGTGCGCGCTGACCTCGTCCACCACCTCGGTGGTGTCGGCCACCCGAGCCCCGTCGACCGACAGGATGATGTCGCCCGGCTCCAGGCGGCCCGCCGCCGGCCCCGAGGGATCGACCCCCTCGACCCGCGGCTGCATGGGGATGCCGAGGTAGCGGTAGGCGGCCGCCTCCGCGCTGTTCTCCGACCCGACCATCTCCGCAGCGTTGGACTCGCGTACCTCCTCGCGCGACCGGTCCGGCGGGAACACCTGGTCACGCGGCACCACCACCTGCGCCGGGTCGAGCCAGAACCGCATCGCGTCCGCCAGCGTCAGCCGGTCGCGCACTGCGACGGTCGTCATCCGCAACGACCCGGTGGTCTCGTCCGCCTCACGACCGGACACCTCGATGACGGGGACCTCCTCGACCCGACCGTCCTCGGCCTCCACCTCCGCCTGACCGAATGTGTCGTAGGTGGGCCCGGGGCCCATCGAGACCAACGGCACGGTGGCCGACGTCGCGAGGACGAGCAGCAGCACGGCCGGAACCAACGCGGCGAACAGGGTGACCAGGCGGCGACTCACGCCAGTCAGGGTAGTCCGCCGACCCGCCGGACCGCGTCGCGGCCGGACCCCGTACCCCTGCACGCTGTACCGTTGTGGCATGAACCAGCCCTTCGGTTTCTCCGCCTCCGACGACGACGGACGCGACGACGACCGGGACAGCAACCCGGGCGGTCCCGGCGGTTTCGACCCCTCGCAGTTCGGCGACCTCGGCAAGATGATCTCCCAGTTCGGGCAGATGCTCGGCAACATGGGCTCGGCCATGTCCGGCCCCGGCAGCTCCGGCCCGGTCAACTACCAGCTGGCCCGCACCGTCGCCCTGCAGGCACTCGGCCGCACACCCGTGGTCACCGACGCCAACCGCACTGCCGCCGAGGAATCGGTCCGGCTCGCGGAACTGTGGCTGGACGACACCACCGTGTTCCCCACCGGTGTGCACCGCACCGAGGTGTGGACTCCCCAGCAGTGGGTCGAGCAGTCCCTGCCCACCTGGGAGGAGGTCTGCACCCCTGTGGCCGAGCAGATGAACTCCGCCACGAAGGGCGCCATGCCCGAGGAGGCCAAGCAGATCGCCGGACCGCTACTGGGCATGCTCGACCAGATGGGCGGCGTGGGCTTCGGCATCCAGCTGGGGCAGGGCCTCGGCAAGCTCGCCCCGGCCGTGTTGTTCTCCTCCGAGGTGGGCATCCCGTTCGGTGGCGAGGGCGTGGCCGCGCTCTGCCCGACCGCGATCGACGCATTCGCCGACGAGCTCGAACTGCCCCGGCAGGAGGTCGTGGTGTTCCTCGCCGCCCGCGAGGCCGCCCACCTGCGACTGTTCGCCGGCGCCCCCTGGCTACACGCACGGATCCTGGCCACTGTCGACGAATACGCGCGCGGTATCCGTGTGGACACCTCCGGGCTCGACGACCTGGCGGCCGGGCTGGACCCGTCCGTGCTGCAGGACCCGGCCAAGCTGCAGGAGATGCTCGCCCGGAGCGCCGGCGCGATCGGCCCCAAGGGCACCCACCTCAACCAGGCCGCCCTCGGTCGTCTCGAGGCC